>JAHOYW010000065.1 GCA_019038735.1 Victivallales bacterium
GACTGCTGTAAATTAGTCCGCCGATAATACTGGTTGCCTGTTTGACGGCGGCATCGCGGATGTCTTCAGCCCACTCTTTACGAATAAAAGCCATAAAACCGCGGCGATACTTGCCGGGTTCTTCTTTGCGGAGCTTTTTATAGTATTCTTTGGCTTTTGAAAAATTGCCGTAGCCGTATAGAAGTACAATCGCGTCTTTTATGAAATTTATTTTTGCGGAACGGAAACTAGATTGTTTGTCATTACGCAAGTAGGTTTCTTGATAAACTCTAAGAACAGAGTCAACAACTTTTAGATTCGGCATACAAACTATTGTTTCATAATTCTTATCATCAATCATTATGACTCTGCCGGACTTGAATGCCGCGAATAAAGCTTGAGTAATCATGCGTTCGCAACTTATATCTTTATGCGACGGAGTCATTTTTAAGCCCATTGTAGCCCAGTAAATAGCTTGAGATTCAGGTAAACGCCAATCCAAGTCGCCATAATCTTTGTTGATCTCGTTAATTACACTTGCTTTGAGTTTATATTTATCGTAAAGCCATTCGACACGAAAATAATCATTTAAGTCAGCCGCCATTGTCGGATTATTCAATGCTGTAAGAAATTTTTGCGGCAGAGTTGATTTCTTTTTGAAATCTTCATAGAGTTTGTCGTAAGTTTCAAGACCTGAGTTCTTTAAGGCTACCCAGAAAGGATTATCCTTTGTTTCAGGATATTTTTTAAGGAATGCTTTATAATCGGCTGGAGCTTTCGCGAGTTTTTCCCAATTAGGATTAATTCCTATAACTTGCATCATGGCAAGTGCGAGACGGTTTTTATAAAGTTGATTGGCATCATCAAGAACATTACCCATTTTGTGCTGGAATATCCAACCTAACTCTTTGTAAAGATTAGCATCTTCAGGGTTGTACTTCAAGCTTGTACGAAGCAGTTTAATACCTTCATTGACCCAACGCCAGCGGTCTTCACGGTTTGAACAGGTTACTGAGATGTTGTAAGCCATGTTCCACGCCAGATATGATGCCGCGCCCGCGAAGCGCGGTTGCAGTTTTTGAATCCAGTCAGCCAATTGAACCATTTCAAAATAATTTCCTTTGTCCTGCAAGCTTGCCGCGCGCAGCCATAAAAAGTCAGCTAAAAGACCGCGAAAGCTTCCCAGAGCGATAGTTGTAAATGCAACTAGCGGCGGAGCATTTTTGATTTGTCCGGTAAAACGCAAATGATTTACCTTGATGCTTTCATCAAGTTTTTTCTGCGTATAGTGAATCCCGATAAGCAATATAATTGACACTAAAAATGTAGCGGTAAATATTGCGAGTTTTTTAAAATTAATCATAATTTACTTCCTGATAACCAGTCCTAGTTCACGACGTTTATATAAGTACATTCCTAAAAGGAAAAAAGGCACCGCTCGAAGCACAAAGTATTGTAAAAATAATTTGCCCATCAAAGTTAATTCTATTAGTTCTCCATTAGCGACATAATTAGTCACTTCAAAATTCTGCATTGGTATCACCCCAAACAATATGGCTTTGCCGACCCAATAGGCGATAACATCACCGGCTCCACTAAAATATGTGCTGTCAACTACATAAGTTGCGATACTGCCGAAGAGCAAATACGACATTACAACGAATACTGCTGTCGGCATTGATAATATTGCTGCCGCGGCACAACCTAAACCAGCAAGGATTATTAACTGTAAGCTAAGTACAGCAACTGCACGGCAATAATTTTCTCCGAAGCTGGATACTTTCACTAAGAGCTTAGGACCATCAGCTGTTTGGGTAAAAAATGCAGCTTTTTTAAGATCCGCATTTACAAAAACAACCTGAACTTCACCTTTTGGAGAGATGAGACCAGGCGGTAAGGTTATTTCATTGAATACTCCAGACATAAACTGTCTTGGCTTTCTTTCCAGAAGAATATCAAAACCAACAAATTTTTTCTTTGGCGCTTGACCTTCAATTTTACTTTTTTCTTCGATAAATTTAGGTTGCCCGTATCCCCAGAGACCGTGAGTTAAACGTTGTTTAGAACTGTCAACTTTATTGACATAAAAACGATAGCTTACATATAAAGGACGTTTTTCATCAACTGGCAGGTTTTCATATATCCATATACGTGGTTTCCCATTCAGAATTTCCGCGAAACTTGAGCTGACTTTAATTTTGCAGGCGCGAAATGCTTTTTTAGCGTCAAAACCCAAGCCAAGTTCTTCCGCGCGCGCTTTTTCTTCTGTCAGCAGTTTTTTGGCAAGTTTATCAATATCCGGTAGTGTCGGCATGAATACACGTCGACCGACCAGTACTTCGTTATTAATGCGTGTTTTTTCAATCTCACTGAAGTCCCGGCGCTTATATTGCCAGATGACGGAAAAATATACCACTGCCGCGGCGAGAAAAAGCAGTACCAGATGAATTATACAAATACTGACCCATTTTGCCATCCATACAGTAAGGCGTGAAGTCGGCTTGCTGACAACCATGTGCAATTCATAGTTTTCAATATCATGGCTGAGTATTTGACAGCCTAACCAGATAGATGAGAGCGAGAGCACGAAAGCCACCGCAGACATAGAATATTTCAATGATATTTGAATAAAACCATGTGCCGTCCCGTCTCCACTGATAGTTGTGGGGATGAAAATCACACACAATGCCAATACACATAACAGCAATTGAAAAATGTGGGAGCGTATCGCATTTTTAAATGTAAGTTTGATTATTGCCCAAAAAGCTTTCATTGTGTATTCCTAATTTATTTACTGCCAAGAAGATCTTTTAATTTTTCATCTGCTTCTGAAACATTAGATTCAGGCTTGTCCACCGGATCTGCTTTTTTGATATTGACAGTTTTTTCCGCGGTGAGTTCTTCTATTTTTACGTTTTCCGCCTCGACTTTTAGTTTTTCAGCTTTTTTGGCTTCTTTTGCTTTTTCTACCTTGATTTCGCTTTCTGAAGCAATCTCTGTTTCCTTGTTATCAAGCAGGCTTTCAAGTACGGCAGAAGACTTTTCATCCTCTTCGTTCAGGAAACTGGCAATCTGTCCACCGCTTGTTACGCCGGAAGTTTCAACACTGTCAGCTTTTGCCTGATCTATGACGCCGAGGAAGAAGTCTTCCAAGGTACGGCGCGGATGATCTATAGTGAAATTTTCGCCTTCCAGATTTTCCCGCAAAATCTTAATAACTTTTGCGGTAACTTCAGGTTTTAATAGAGGCATTGTAATGCGGCTGGCATCAGTGTCAAGCAGTAAGGTGTTCAATGAACCTTCCGCACGGATTTTTCCGCCATATAGAATGATAGCGCGATCACAAATATCTTCGACATCACTCAATAAATGACTGGTAATCAGAACTGTTTTTCCACGTTTTTTTAGCAGCATAATCAAATCTTTAACTTCTTTACAACCAATCGGGTCAAGTCCTGAAGTCGGTTCGTCAAGAATCAGAAAATCCGGGTCATTAATCATCGCTTGCGCTAAACCAATGCGTCGTGCCATACCTTTGGAAAATTCACCGACAGGACGGCGGCGGACATGACTCAAACCGACCATGTCAAGTAATTGTTCGCTGCGCTGGAGACGTTCTTTTTTAGATAGATTGAATAAAGAACCGAAGAAATCCAAAGTTTCCATTGCGGTTAAATGTTTATATAAATATGAATCTTCAGGGAGATACCCGATGTTTTTTTTGATTTCAACGGCTTTTGGAGAACGTCCGAAGACGGAAAGTGAGCCGGCGGAAGGATATAATAAGCCGAGCATCATTTTTACGGTTGTGGATTTACCGGAACCGTTTGGTCCGAGCAGCCCAAGGACTTCTCCCTCGCGAACTTCAAAATCAATATCGTTGACCGCTCGTGCTTTCGGGCGGTTCCAGAAGTCCTTGAATATTTTAGTCAATCCAAGGGATTTGACAACTATTGCTTGCTTGTCTGCCATATTAAGTTATCCTGTTTATATTATATTTAAATAAGTTTATTTTTGAGCAGCATGGCTCTCTTCGAGAGTTAATTCTTCGCCAACTCTGACAAGTCTGGCACTATTGAAAATAATTAATACAGTGCTCAAAGCCTGCAGAATCGCTGCCGCCACCGGCTTTAATTCGCCAAATACAGCCATAATTATACCGACAAGGACAAAAAGCATACCAACAAATAAATTTTGATTAATGATAGTACGTAGTTTTTTGGATAAGAAAATGAGCAGCGGTACGCGACGCAAGTCGTTTGTCATTAAAGCGATTGACGCGCTGTTTACCGCGATGTCACTACCGATCGCACCCATGGCTATACCCAAATCACCCGTTACCAGAGCAGGAGCATCATTCACACCGTCACCGACAACCGCGACCCGGAATGATTTTTTAATATCCTTTACATATTCAACTTTATCTTCTGGTAGGCAGTCGGCGCGGTATTCATCTATGAGAATATCAGCGGCAATAGTTTTCGCTACCGATTCCCGGTCACCGGTAACCATTGCGCAATGTTTTATACCGAGAGTTTTCAAGTCGTCGAGAATCTGACTTGTCTCGTTACGGAGTTTATCTTTAAAACCAATCCAGCCGATAACTGTATCGTTACTGGCGACGTAAACCACACTCATGCCGTGAGATTCATCATCGTGATGTTTTCCTACTGTAAGCCCCATTTTTTCGAGCCATGCCGCACGTCCTACACGAATTGTTTTTTTACCGATAGTTACTTCTACGCCTTTACCATGTTCTTCTTTGGCGGTTCCGGTTTTTTCCAGATCAAGTCCGGCTTCTTTAGCTAATTTTTGTAAGGCGATAGCGGTCGGATGGTTACTGTGAATTTCCGCGGACGCGGCAATTTTCAGTAATTCAGCGGGAGATGTTTTGCCCACTGGGCTGAGTTTAGTTACAGACAGGATACCATCAGTTAAAGTACCTGTTTTATCAAATACAAAAGCACGTATTCTCGCCGCTAATTCCAAGTGGCTTATGCTTTTGACAAAAATCCCGAGACGAGCCGCGGCGGCAACAGACGCGACAATCGCGGTTGGAGTCGCAAGGACTATTGCGAGCGGGCAGGCAATAACCATCAGGGTAACTACACGATCCATGCTTTGCGTGAATGACCAGGTTACTACGGCAAGCATTAGGATTGTTATAGTGTAATATCCGGCATAACGGTCAATGATACGGACTATCGGTGTGCGTGAGCCTTCCGCCGCCATAATCATATCTTTAACTTTACCCAGAGTCGTGTCTTCGCCGATTTTGGTCACTTCCATCTCAATTTTTCCAGTCAGATTTTGAGTGCCGGCATAAACATCATCGTCTTTAGCTTTGTCAAGCGGCAGAGATTCACCGGTGATGGATGCTTGATTTACTGCACTTTCACCTTTTAAGACGCGACCATCAACCGGAAAATTTTCACCTGGACGCACGCTGATAATATCTCCAACCTTCAAATCAAGAGCTTGGACTTCGACTTCTTTGCCGTCAATAATTTTTCTAGCGGTGCTTGGAGTCAATTTAACCAGTTCTTCAATTGAACGCTGCGCACCACGGGCGGTTCTGGATTCAATAATAATTGCTATCAGCAGAAAAAACGCGATCACTCCGGCCATCTGGAAATTACCGCCGACCATTGCCGCGAGAGTTGCCAAAGCTACTAAAACATTCACATAGCCTGCACCTTTGATTAAATCTTTGACCGCGGCAGATACAATCGGACACGCCAGTGTGACAGCACCGATAATAGCACTGAAATCAGCGGCAAAAGCTTGTTCGGGTAACAACCATCCCAAAAGGTATGAGTTAAGGATGAAGCCACCGCCGATAACTGCGATACCTACTTTTCCCATAGCTTTCTCGCTAGTGGTGTCGCCGGACATATTCCCGCTTCCTTTTTCCTGTTCTGTAGAGTTTAAGGCTTTAGCCATTTTTATGCCCCTTAGTTTAATTCTTTATTTTTTTCATTAATCAATTCAGGATTGATTTTTATACGAACTTCCTGTGTGCCTTTGGAACTAGTACCGATAATATATTTTTGATTAATCTTGTCAAGCACTTCGGACAATGTATTATTATATAATGCCATTAAAACAGTCTCAGGATTTTTCTTATATTCTTTATAGATACTGTCAAAATAAATGCTGTCAGCTTTTGACTGAGATACTACAACCGTCTTGTAAACTCTTGCATCAGCATGAATTTGAGCAACCGTTATTTTAACATTATTCTCTTCACGTACTTTATACTCTTTTGCTTTATCAACTAACGTAGCGGCGGCAGTACCGGCATGGGTTACCGCGGAAAACGCTATTTTGGTGACGATTGGCGGAGATACCCTGTTTAAGTTAAGTCCTATGATCTCGATACCGCAATTCATTTTTGCGATATTGCCCCGGAGTATACTTAAAACTTTATTTTCATAAATCAATTTCTTTTGAGTTAAGATATCATCAACTTTCATGGAAGCAGTTACTTTAATAGCGGCATCATGGAGTAAAGTACGCAACATAGTCTGTGGTCCACGAGTTCCGGGGATGTCACATTCTACTATTTCATCATCATCCATTGGATTCTTCGGCCATGAAGTATTTTCATAATAGGCTTTCGGGTCGCTGATTTTGTAATTGATAACCCATTCAGCATGGACAATATTTGCGCCGCCGGTAATCAGGTAGGAATCTCTTCCGGGTGCAAGAGGTCCGCCTTGCTGCGGTTGTCCCGGAGGTCCCGGGCGCATAGCCGGCAGGAAATTAACCTTGAGTGATTGACGGTTTGTTTTGAATGTAATAAATTTGTGTACAGGATATGGCAAGAACCAGTGCCAGCCCTTGTCGAAAGTGTTCACATATTTTCCGAAACGCAGCACAATTACCGCTTCCTGAGATTTTTTCACATCGAAATATCCCTCGAGCGTGAGGAAACGCAGCAGCATTCCCAGAATTATAATTATAAGAAATACAAAAACAATCTGCAAGCTTTTGAGCAGAGATTTCATTCCGGCGTCATAAAGACTGTCCTGATGTTCTTCTCTGGAATCTTTTGTTGTATTTGATTTATCCATTTAGAGATTTCTCCGCTTATTATTTCTGTGAACCGGTTTTAAGTTTTTCGGCATCCATTTTAAATACATCAAACGGGGCGGAATTAGTATCAAGAATCAAAGTGGTTTTTGATTTCATAATTGTACGGAGTGAATCGAGTTTACGCAGGAAAGCGGCAAGTTCCGGGCTTTTCTTGTAGGTGGCGTAATATTTCGCCGCGTCCGCGTCGCCTTGGGCTCGTATTTCTTTAGCTTTCGCAGTCGCTTTCGCTAATTCATCATCTCTTTTGCGGTTTACGTCTGTCATGATTCTTTCAGCTTCGCTTCTACCTTCAGCCATGAATCTTTCAGCTTCAACTTTGCGCTCCTGAATCATGCGTTTAAAGACGGTTTCACTGGTTGATTCAGGAATATTCAGGGAATTAATTCCAACGAAACTAATATCTATGCCGGATGGCTTGAATTCCGCGTTCAGTTTTTTCAAAATCTCACTCTGGATTTGTGTAAGGCGCATTTTTTCAGGATTAACATTGATTAGTTGTCCAAAGTTATAACGCCCAAAAACCTCAGAGGAAATTGTCCGCATCGAGCTGTTCATCAGGACTTCGCCTTTGCGGATTGTATCTAATGAACTATAGAATTTTTGTGCGTCAACAATGCGGTAATTGATAAAAATACTGATAATGATATTGTGTTTGTCTCTGGTTAAAGTTTCTTGTCCGTCTTTGGCGGTTATTCCTGAGAAACAGCGGACGCGATTATCAAAGCGATATACTTTTTGTATAGGATAAGGCCATCTGAGATGCAGTCCAGGAGTCAGAGTCTCGTCGCTCGGGTTGTCAAGAGTTACTACTATCGCGCTTTCGGTTTCTTCAACTTGAAATGAGAATATCGTAATCAGGAAAAATGCGGCGACGATAAAACCTAAGAGTAAGGTTGGCCAATGTGAGAAAAACTTATTTTTTGCAGTCATGATTTTCAGACTCCTTTTTTATATATTATGTTATTTGTTTTATTTTTGAGTAATTGAATCGAGATCCGCGTCAATCAGGTCAAGTCGTTGTTTTTTTTCGAAATTCAACTCATATATTTGATGTGGAATTTCTGAACTAACTATAAATTTACGAATATTCGCGGTGTCTTTTTCCATGAAATCTAAATATGTGCGCAGTTTGTAGATGCCCGGCATGATTTTAAAAGCTTTCAATTGTTTTTCAAAACGTTCGCTTTCAGCTTTTGCTACAGTTCTTACCCGGTATTTATAAGCTTTCGCGGTCGAGATGATACTCGCTTTTTGAGCTTGAATCAATGGCTGGGTACTTGAACGATAAGCTTTCGCGGTCAGGATTTGAGTTTCTTTTTCTTCAAGAGCTTCAGTAACTTTCTGGAAGCTTTTAGAGACATCGCCAACTGGGGGGTGAAGTCCAAAAAGATTTACCTGGACAACTTCAATTCCCAACTTCATATCATCAACAGCTTTTTGAATTCTTTTAAGCAGTGTAGTGGACGCTTTATGGCGATCATAAGACATGACTGACATGAAGTTGACGCTGGCAAAATATTTGCTTGCTTCCATTTCACCAATTTTTTGGAGTATTTCTTTTGCGTTACGGTATTTGTAGGCAAAATTTCTAAGTTGACCTTTCTTTATGCGGTATTGGACAGGTATTATCGCACCTAAAAAAGAAACAGGAGTCGCACTGCTTTTCGATAATGCCTGTTTGCTGTCAATTTTGGCAACGGCTTCTGTGAAAACAGCATTTGGTTTGACCGCTACTAAATATTGTTTCTCATTGTCTGCATGTTTTTCTGCCCATAAGATGATTCTCGGCAGTTCGTGGCTCTTTTTTCCTTTAGCTTTGTGATGACCGTGCCCATCGTCTTCAGGCTCTTCCTCATCTTCATCGTCATGTTCATCGCCGTGTCCGCCAACCGTGAGTTCATGGATCTGTGTGTAGGAAAACCGGTCAATTTTGCCGAAAGGATAAGGTAGAGTCAGATAAACTCCAGGATTAAGTTGTTCTTTAGTGACGATTTCTCCAAAACGTCGTTCTATGCCGACTTCATTTGGACCGACTTCCTGAATACAGGTAAAAGCCCATAAAATGATTATCCAGATGATAAAGAGCGGGAACAAGGCTTTTTCCATAAAATGATATATCCATGTTCCAGAGACTTTGAATCCGAACTGGTAGTCAAGGGTGTCGGCGACATTGCGCACAACTCCGCCTGGTTCAGTAAATAGAGCAAGCAAACGACTTTCAAAAACCGGACGCGGTTCTTCGATTGTTCGCGGGCGGTAGAATTCAACAAGGAGGTTGAAGATGAATTCAGCACCTAAGATTATATATATAACAATTATAGTTCGAGAAGTGTAGTAATCCGCTTCCGGTAAAAAATTGCTGGTGAGCAGAGTGGATATTCCCGCGGTCAGCAGAACGACAAATCCTAGAATCAGCCAGGCACCGAGCGGTTGCAGCCAGCGGAAAGTTTTTGTCCGTGACTGTCCAATCAGGAAAGCACCGGCAAAAACACTTGCCAGCATCAAAATTGCTGAAACGAAAGCAGAGTTAATTGGGTTAGCCGGTAGGTTTTTAATTGCTTCAGGTCTTGCCGCCCACTCGGAATAGAAATTCCCGACAACGAATGCGAGAATCAGTGCGCCGAGTCCAGCTAAAACATAAGGGGCATACTTTTTGTAATTTTCAAAAGAGCGTTCAGCTGTGAAGCGAACATCTTCTTCAATGCTCAAAACATTCTTTTTTTTGCGATCTTCCAGTGATAACTTTTCTTCTTCTTCGCAAGCGGCGGATGTTGACATTAAGCCATAAATCATCGCGCTGAAAGCAAATAGAGTTGCTAAAAGATAAGGAAGAATCGCTAAGTTGAAAGTGTCAGAACCAGCAAATTTTGACGCGATTCCGAGAACTAATATCAAAATAACAAGGATCAAAGATCCGATTCCACCAAGAACCGACAATTTAGTCATTAATCTGGAATTATCGACTTCCTTGCTAAGGTTTTGTTTATCTGCCATCAATTAACCTCAGTTTTATAAAATTATAGTTTACATACAAATAACCCACTTTGTTCCAATAATAGAGCAAAGCCATATAATCTACCACTCGAACAAGGAAAGAGCAAATTGTTTTTTCTAAAAATCATATAATTTTATACTCAAGAGAGCTTTATTTTAGCATGTATCCTGATTATCTTTTGACTATTGTATTTTTATGAGTATATTTTTAATAAAATTAGAACTAAAATAATTTATAAAAGGTTCAGAGATGAAATACGCGTTTTTTTTGATACAAACCGAAGACCGGAAAGGTTTGCTGGCTACAATATCTGATTTTTTCTATACGAGGGGATTTAATATTTTACGTTGTCAGCAGTACACCGACTTACATGAGAATAAATATTATATGCGGGTAAAATTAGATTTAACCGATTTGACTGTTACTCGAGCGCAACTGGAAAAAAACTTTAGCGACCTTGCTGAAGAACTTAATTTGAAGTGGTCGATACAATATTCTGATCAAGTCCCAAGAATGGCAATTATGGTTTCTAAAACCTCTCATTGCTTATATGATTTACTGGTGCATCATCAGGAAAATGATTTATTTTGCGAAATTCCTTTGATTATAAGTAATCATCCCGACCTTGAACATGTTGCGGATAAATTTAAAATTCCTTATTACTGCTGTCCTTTGAAAAAAGGCGAAAAAACACAACAGGAGCTTGAAGTCCGGGATTTATTAAAAAAGAATCATATTGATTTGATTGTGCTGGCGCGTTATATGCAGATTTTATCGAATGATTTTATTGAGAATTTCGAAGGTGGGATCATTAATATTCATCATGCTTTTCTACCCGCTTTCAAAGGTGGTTCTCCATATAAACAAGCTTGGGAACACGGAGTGAAGATGATTGGCGCGACTGCGCATTACGCAACTTGTGATTTAGATGAAGGACCAATTATTGAACAGGATGTTGAGCGTATTACGCACGAGCTTGTTCCTGATGACTTAAAACGCATTGGCAAGGATATTGAACGTCGAGTATTGACTCGCGCGGTGAAAGCTCACTTGGATAACCGGCTTATTGTTTCAGGTCGTCGTTCAATAGTTTTTCCAAATTAGATCATAGATTTTGCATCAAGAAGCGTAACATTTTTGCCTAAAGAAAAGCTTGTATTTGTAAGTATTGCAGAAGGGATTTCCGGTAATACTTTTACTGGGAATTTTGCGTCAATTGTTACATTGACAGAGCCATCAGCAAGGGATTCCCATTCTACTTTTATGCTGCCGTGAACTGTGGGTAGTACAACTTTTGCCCAGTTTACGAAATCAAGAGCCGGATTGAAATAGAATGTTGTAAAGCCGGGTTCAGCAACTCTTATTCCCGCGACTTCCCGCAGAAGGAATATATTAGGACAAATTGTATTACCTCTGAAAAAATCAGTAGTCGCTATTTCTTTTACATCAGGTCTGAGCAACCATGATGAACTTTCCTTGTCAATTCGCCGTGCCCAATAATCCTTGAGATATTCCAAGCCCCATTGGGTTTGCCCCAGAGCAAACATAGTTTCCATGAATAAAAAATTGAAATAAGGTAAATCACTTTGCTCTGGATTGCGGGCAAAAGGAATTTCCAATTTGAAGAATTGTTCAAAAATATTTTCAAATTCAGAATTTGGTGCCACTCCGGAGTAAAGAGTTATGAAATTAGTAAATAAATCATTACAATCTTCAGAATCCAGATCATTTGACGCAAAAAGATGTCTTTCGGCATCCCAATTGGTCTCATTTATTTTTTTATTTAAAGTCGCGGCTTGCTTGAAGCATTTGAATAAGTCTCTCGGACGTTCCAAGGCTCGATATATTTCACCAGCGGAAAGGAGAAAACGGCAATACAGGGAATTGATATTTGTACTTATACCGCATTCTTGTTTGGAACAAGAGTTAAGTTTGTAAGTAGATTTGAAATGTTTATCAACATCTTTAAACAATCCGGTTTTTTCATCAGTAAGGGAATTAAACAATTCAAAGATTAGGTCAAGGTGCTGTGTCGCTTCTTTCAGGAATTCAATGTCGGCACTGGTCCGGTAATGAAAAAGCAGCCATGTCGGAAATAGAAAAAGGTGCGATATCTGAGAATAAATTTTTTCGCCAAATGATATTGCCGGTATGTTGCCGTTTTCAAATTGCGCTTCAGTAAAGTTGCGCAGCCATATTTTTGCTAAGTGATAATCACCGAAAAGACTGATTAAATTACAGCTTTGAAAATAAAAATCCCCCAGGCAGCAGGTATTAAGAATACTGGGTTCGTTTTGACATATAAATGAAGATGCCCGCTGTATGGAATTACGACCGATACGCCAAATTTCATTTAACTTTTCGTCAGAACACTCAAAAGAAGTTTGATTATGATGTTCGCGGGAGAATTCGGCAAGCATTAAGTCGTTCACTTCAATTTTTTTGGCGGCTTTGCGAACGGAAAGCATGAGATAACAAATTTCTTCAGGTTTGAATTTTAAGAACTTATTTTTTCCTTCAGCGCACAGGATTGTATGTGTGCTTTTAACATTATCCGAGTTTAGCGGGAAATCATTTTGATCAATATATTGTCCGAGGGAGATATCAATAATGTCACCTTTTGAAGCTTCTATTTCCACAGATATAAATCCATATTTTAGTTCTTGAAGCTTAAATAACAGATATTCTCCCTGTTTTGCTGAAATAGACAACTCGGACTCAGCCGAGTTAAAAACGCAATGCTTGAGATAAGTTGAAATATCCAAAGCGTTTTCAAAAGATGGGATATAGGATTGGGAATTCAAGCGCTCAAAAGAAATAGATGGAGTCGCTTCACTCAGCGGCATGCGCAATGGACCGGCAATATTCCAGAGACTATCAGCTCCTTCAAGAGTATCCTGGAAAAGCTTAAGCTCATCTGCGGGTATTGTTGGAAAGGCAAAAGTTATTCCGATACCGCTTTCTTCGACATCCTGGAGTACAAGCAAACGGTTCCAGCCGGCTTTTAATTGTAAAGTTATCCTGTCATTTTTTGAAGCGAGGAGTTCATTGTTTTGTTTGTGTTTGGATTTTATTAATGATTTGTTACAGAAAAACTTGTAGGGATCATCGGAAAAAACTTCAACATCTAATTCTTGTTCTGAATCCATGAATAAAAAAGTTGCCCCGGCATAAATTCCGGGATCTGTAAAAATATCATTGAAATTAAAATGAGTTACAGCACAAGACAGATTGTATTCCCCTTTTGAAATCTTGTCGAAAAAATAAATTTCATCAACTGAATTTGGTGCCAGAGGGCATATTTTCAAGCTGTCTTTAATATCTTGAATTGACCTTATGTGGTCTGGTTTATGCCATTCAGAGCTGAAATGTCCTGAACTTTTCATCCATTCAGTCGGGTAAAGATTACAATCTATGGATTCAGTCATTCCGCGTTTATCATTCATGTAGGAACATGGATTAGTGAATTTATCAGCTACAAAGACATCCCACTGGCTGTCAGTCCACAAGAAAGCTTTTTTGTCTAGATTTAACTGACACCATAGACCGGGTATTTTTAAACGATTGGATTTTTGCGGCAAAATATGTGAAACTACTATTGCGATAACATTGGAGCCTTGCTGCAGGTAATATGAAAGATCGTATTCGTCAACATAGGTTGAATTTACAGAATGGTTTGTGCGAGGTCCAAACCCAATCAGTCGTTCGTTTATAAATAATTGATATGAGCAATTCGCGCTAATCCAGAAACCGGCAGTGTTGAGACTGTGGTTAAGTAAAAATTCTTTGCGAACAAGTAAAGATGAATGTGGAGCATTGAGAAGAGATTTTTCCCATATCCAATTTCCCATCATTTCTTCAGGTAATTTATTATGATCCATACAAGGCCTCTATCTAACTAACACAGATATGGTTTATTTTTTTATGTACTCATACATAATAATATGTACGCTATAAGTACTTTTGTCAAACTTTTTCACAATAGTTGGAACTGAAATTTGGAAAATGTTAAATATAGTGTTAGAGTTAATTAACTAAAATTTCAAAACAGAGAGATTATAAATGTTGATATATATGCCGGATTCGTATTCAAAAAACTCCCCTTCGAGCAAAAGAGCTTTGTTTCTTGACCGGGATGGGGTAATCAATAAAGAAGTTAATTATTTGTATAAAATTGAGGATTTTGAATTTATCGACGGAATTTTTGATTTATGTAAAAGTGCCATTGAGTATGATTACCGGATAATAGTGGCTACGAATCAATCCGGTATTGCCCGTGATTATTATAGTGAAGCTGATTTAGAAAAGCTCACCAGATGGATGATGCGGGAGTTTGCCGAACACGGCATAGAAATCTCAAGTGTTTATGCCTGCCCGCATTTGACTGACTGTCAAGCCCGCAAGCCTAATCCAGGAATGTTATTGCAGGCGCAAAAAGATTTTGATTTGGATTTATCACAATGTATTTTTATCGGAGACAAAGAACGTGATATGGAAGCCGGGCTCCGTGCCGGAATAGACAATTTAATTTTGTTTAGTGAAAATGTTTCTGCCCCCGAAAAATTAGATTCCAAAATAGATATTGTTTCAAGTCTCAATCAAGCCAAAGAAAAACTTTTTAACGAGGAGTAATATAATGGAAAACGTAATCAGTATAAAAAATGTCTGGCATCACTATGGCATACGACCAATCTTAAAAAATATTTCATTTGACATCAAACACGGAGAACTCGTTGTCATAATGGGTCCCAATGGTAT
>JAHOYW010000077.1 GCA_019038735.1 Victivallales bacterium
GCGCGGTACCGAGGGTCAATGATCCTGAACAACTCTTTATTCAGTCAAAAGCAAATGAAGCGCAAAAGCGCATCGCCGCAAAAACCATTGAGTTGATTCCAGACAACAGCTCCATCATGCTCAGTACCGGTTCAACCACGCTTGAAGTGGCACGGCAACTTGCGTCATCCGGCAAACAGTTATCCGTAGTTACCAATTCTCTGCCGATTGCGGCAACTCTTTATCAGACCAACATCCAAGTTATCCTGACCGGAGGAACACTACGCAATAATTCACTGGATCTGGTTGGTCCGGTAACGGAAAAGAATATCAATGAATATTACATTGACATCCTGATATCCGGCTGCGATGGTGCTATAGCGGAAGAAGGATTTTTTACCAAAGACGTAAGTCTGGCAGAAATGGAACGCAAGTCGGTAAAGCAGTCAGGCAAAGTCATTATCGTAAGCGAAAGCTATAAATTCGACAACCCCGCCTTCGTTAAATTCGCTTCTCCTCAAGACGTCACAACGCTCATCACCGACACAAATCTAACACCCGAAAAACACGCCTCGCTACGCAAAGCCGGACTCGAAATAATTAGCTGCTGAACAATTCAAAAATAATAGAGATTACAGAAGAGAATATATTAAATTAATGGCAGGGTTTCCTATGGAAAGCAACCTAGAGAGTCAGGATTATATAAAAGTTCCCTCCATCGCTTTATTTCAGTTGCAACAAGCAGACCGCTTCACGACATTGGCATTAGTCTTGATTTTGTCTTAATTTTCTGTGAATTATTGACATTTGAAGGATTGTGATTTATACTAAGAAACTATAGATAGAATATTATTTAAGTGGAAATTTGATGTATAGCTATAAAAAACAAAAAAAAACAAGTAATAAAAATAAAATCATCATTATTGCTTTGCTGATTGCATTTGCCGCTTTGACTTTTTACTATAGCTCAAGAAGAAATGAAAACAGATATGACGCGATAATCGAAAAGACTGCCAAAAAATATAATGTGGACAGCCGCTTGATAAAAGCAGTTATTTCGCAGGAAAGTAAATTTGATGATAGAGCTCGCGGAACATCGGGCGAAATCGGTTTGATGCAAATCATGCCGAACGGAGCCGCCGTTGACTGGGCGCGACACTATAAACTTGATAAGCTTAGTAAAGGCGTTCTTTTTGTTCCAAAAGTGAACATCGAAATCGGCACCTGGTATCTGTCTAAAGCTCTGAAACGCTGGAAAAACTACAAGCATGATAAGGAGTTGGCTCTTTGTCAGTACAACGCCGGTGGCAAACGGGCAAATGCCTGGAAGCCTAAAAATTACGATGGTGCGATGCTTGACCGCATAAAAATAAGAAGCACTCGAGCTTATGTCGAATCTATAATGTATAAATATAAAAAATATTGTGAAAAATAACAGGAAAAATATGATTAAAAAAATATTATTTATTAGTTTGATTACTTTAACCTTGACGAGCTTTGCCGAAGGTAAAAAGAAAAATTGGCGTGAAAACTTTATCGCGGAAAAAAAAGAAGGAACTTTGCCGAGCGGCTGGGAAATCAATGCCACTAAATGGGGTATCAAGGAAACTTCTTTTGAGCTTAAACATAGAACAGAAGATAAAAAACCAATTTCTGCCGCCATAGGAGTTCTTAAAATTTGTGCTGATGAAGCTACCGGTGCTTTGTTTTGCCAACCATACAAATATGTAGATTTGAAAAAGACTCCTATTATGCGCTGGCGCTGGCGGGTCAATAAATTCCCGGCAGGCGGAGATGTACGCAAAGAAGGCAAAGATGATCAGGCTATCGCCATTTATATCGGCACAAGCGACTGGATGGTTAAGAAAAGTATTTCCTACCGCTGGGAAACTGAGACTCCGCAGGGGCACGCAGGAGACATCTCTTATGCCGGCGGTGCTGTCAAAGTAAAATGGTTTTGTTTGCGTAACCGAAAAAGCGGGAAAAATAAATGGATAATCGAAGAACGGAATATCGCTAAGGATTTCAAAAAAGCTTTCGGTTTTATCCCCAAAGAATTTGCCCTCAGCATAGGTGCTAACAGTCAAAATACTAAATCCGAATCTTTGGCATTTATTGATTATATTGAATTTCTGCCGCTTAAAAAGACAAGAACTCTTCAAATCGCCGCTAAGTCTGATGAAAAAATAATTAATAACAATTGATAATTATGGATGATATTAGAACAACCCGACAAACTTTGATTCAACGTTTGAGAGACACCGAAAATGACGATGCCTGGAAAGAGTTTTATGATTTCTACTGGCAGTCGATAACAGGCTGGGCCAAGCGTTTCGGATGTTCACCCGCTAAAGCCGATGATGTCTTTCAGGAAACAATGGTTTGCCTGTTGCGAAAAATATCCTCATTTGAATATGACCGTAGCAAAGGCTCGTTCCGCTCATACCTCAAAACAATAGTCAAAGGACGTTGTTATGACCTTTTTCGTAAGGAAAGCCGCTACATAGCCGGCAGCGGCATTGGCGGCAATGAACAATCTAACTCCTATCTGGATATCCTAAGTTCGGAAAAATCTGAATCCATAAGTCTTGAGGATGACAATATCTGGCTCAGCTCGCTCGTCCAGCAAGCCTTGCGGCGGGTTTACGACAAAGTAGATCAATTGACCTATAAATCATTCTGCATGTATGTACTCGAAGATTATTCAGTAGATGAAGTCAGCAAACGCCTCGGCAACTTGCGTATCGGAACTATTTATCAGCAGAAAAGCCGGATGTTAAAAATGCTGGAAAAGGAATTTTTAGTCTTGCTTGAGGAGATGGGCGAAACATTGATTAACAAAAAAAGCCGCGGATTATTCATCAAAGCGGTTGAGGAAATGATTAATAATCATCCTGAATATCGCGAAACAATGATAAGCAAAGAAAACACCTGCCCGGATATTGAAGTTTTTGAAATAATCAAACTAGCATTGAAAGAAATGCCCTCAGAAGGAAAAAACGGAACTTATCTATGTCTTATTGAAAATGGCGAATCGCGTGAATGGCATGAATTGACTGAATCAATAACAATAGGCAATAAAGCAGAATGCGACCTCATTCTGAATAAGGATCAACAGGTTTCAGGACTGCATCTGGAAATAACTTGCAAAAATAACATATTTCAAGTCAAAGACCGCAACAGTGCCAACGGCACATATTTAAATAATAAAAAATTAGTCAAGAGCACAGAACTTTGCGACGGCGACATCATTTCTCTAAGCAAAGATTCATTTATAGTATTCAATCAGTTAAGTTAAAAAAAAAACGACTGACGGCTCAGAGGAAGATGGGAAAAAACAACGCCAGCCGTTCCTTAAAACTTATTTTAACATTATCTTAACTTGCGGAGCAATCTCAGTCGAAGCGCATGGATAAACATTTGAATTATCTTCAATATCCAGATAATCAAGTAGTTCTTCTGCTCTTTCAGTATCTTTTTTCACGCTGATATCGACACTTTTTACTTCTACATTAGCTTTTTTTAGATAATATAGAAATCGTGATAATTGTCTTTTAGAAACGGTCGGAGAACTTAACATTTCCCCATTCAAAGTCCGCAGGACGGGCATTCTGGAAAAAGTTAATACACATTCCTCACGAATGATGATACCATTTTTTATAATTGCCTTGTATTTAAAGAGAAAACTTTTGCGGTCCGCCTGCCATGAAACAGTTTTGCTTTCAGAGATAGCATCATTATTTTTCCTCAAACCTCTAGTCAAAGTACGAACAACAGTATTAGTCAGAGACTCACAAAATGCCCATTTTAAGTTTTTAGTCTGCCGCATTTGCGCCCGCAAGACATCACCATGGATAGCCGTATATTTTCGAGGATAAAATTCTGATTTAGCGATACCGGCATTCAAATTAAATGACAATCCGGCAACAACAATCATTCCGAGTAAAATATTTTTTCTTATCATTTTGAAGTCTCCTGTTAAAATTTATCATTGATACTTATTAGTCCGTAAACAAAACGACAATCTCACGCGAAATTAAAATAAAATCGAAATTTATAATTTATTTTCAAGCCTCACGTGAGATTTGAAATTTTGTTGCGTACTATTTATTGAAAACAATTGATTATGATGTTAGTTTAATCTATTATACATTCAAATAGAGATTTTTTATGGCGCAAATCAAGAAAAGCAAAAGTCCCAATTATTTTATATCCTGTATATGTGTTCTTGCGGTGGCAATTCTTAGTGCCGGATGTTTTCTCGGCTGGAATATTTATCAGAAGAATAAAGTAGTCGTTAAGCAAGCAATGGTCTACGCTAGATTCAGCAATCCTCAAAAAACAAAAGTCATTGCAGTAGAAAAAGGAGCAGAGAAACATCTTTCTGATGCGCCGCCCATAGATACGCGCCCACGGGCAGCGGTCGCTGATTTTACAGTGGATAAATCAGTAAAGGCAGAACTTAGCGGTTCGGCGGTCGCAATCAAACTGGAACAAGCTTTCGGCAATAAATACCGTTTAGTCGCGCGGCGGCAGCTAAAAAAAGCTCTGCGTGAACTGCGTTTTCAGGCTTCGGATCTCGTTAATAGAAATAATGCAAAACAATTCGGCAAAATGATTGGAGCCGAATATTTAATAAGTGGCAGTGTCATTCAATTAGGCAGCAAAATAACCATAGCCTGTCAGATTTTCAATATAGAGACTGGAGAAATTCGCCAAAGTGCTGAAGTTTCAACATCCAATATTGATGATTTAAACTACATAATTCTCCGTGAAGCGGCAGATATTCTGGTTATGTCGGATGCTCAAAAAGATAAGTACATCAAGGCAAAAATCAATTACCCGAAAAATATCAGAGCCGGAAAGAAAGCTTTTTCAGCAAGAGATTATGATAAAGCAGTCGTCTATTTAAAACTTGCCTTGAACGCTAAACGTAGCAATGAACTTGAAAACTTATTGAGACTGGCATCTGAAAAAGCTGCGGTTCAACAGCTTTATAACGAGCGCAAAGCTAAATACGAATTATCCATAAAGCAGGGGAATAAGTTATTAAGCGATCATAAATGGGATGAAGCTGAAACAGTATTCAAGGAAGCACGAAAGATTCCAGGATATGAGTATGACATTAAAGCTAATACAGGTATTCAAAGCGCGCGTGGCGGCGCGGATTTAGTACTAAAAAAACAGAATGCCGGAAAAAGCTTAAAACTATGTCTTGATTCAGCAAGTCTGATGCTTGAAAACGCCGAAAAATTAAGTAAAAATAATATAACTGCCTATAGAAAATGTTCCGCATCAATACAATTAATAGTTGATTTCACATACTCAGGTCATTATCAATACATAAGCAAGCGCGCTAAAGATTATCTTGCTGAATTTATAGCGCGAGCAGTAGAATATCAAAAACAATTGAATCCGCCCCTGCCCTCTGACTTAATTGTGGAAAGAGATATACGCCACGCTTCATTATCTGGTCTCGCGCCAGGCAGCCTGGCGGCACAGACCAGACAAAGAAACTGGGCAATCAAACTTGGACTGCCGCTGGAAGTAAAAAGCAAAAAAGTCGCTATCAGATTACGTTTGATTCCACCCGGAACATTTATAATGGGTAGCCCGGTCAAGGAAAAAAAACGCAATAATGATGAAAAACAGCACCGTGTTGTTTTGAGTCAGCCCTTTTACTGTGGAAAATTCGAAATAAGCCAAAAACAGTGGAAGCGGGTAATGGGTACTAATCCAAGTTATTTTAAAGACGACAATGAAAATTTTCCGGTAGAACAAGTAAGCTGGAATGATTGTCAGGCTTTTCTGAAAAAACTTTGCGAGCTGGAAGAAGTTCCGCAAGGGACATATCGCCTGCCGACGGAAGAGCAATGGGAATATGCCTGCCGGGCGGGAACGACTACAGCTTTTTATTACGGAAATATTCTTAATTCAAGCATGGCTAAATTCAAGGATAGAAATCCTGTCAGCACCTTGCCGACAGGGAGTTTCAAAGCTAATGCCTGGGGATTATATGATATGCACGGCAATGTCTGGGAATGGTGCATGAACTGTTACAATTCAAGTCCAGACCGGGTAATCCGCGGCGGTAGCTGGAATACTTATGCCAAAGACTGCCGTTCCGCGGCTCGCGTGAAATATTGGTCGAAATTTCGTTTTAACATTCTGGGTTTTCGGATAATAAGAGTAATATACCAGCAAAGAGAGCCTATAAAATAGTGATTTTATTTGTATATCTTAGATTATGGTATAAAATTATATTAAAGTTATTTAAGTTTATCAAACAACAAAGGAGTCAAGAATGAAAAAGTTTTTATTGCTTTTCCTCGTGTCAATGATGTGTTTAGTTTCCGGCAGTGCATTTGCAGGGAAACCAACTATCGCAGTCCTGCCGTTTCAGGTAAATCCTTTTATGAGGACAATAACTGTCAATAACGTCTTGATTACACGTCAGGTAATGGAACGTGAATTTTCAAATCAATTGATAGAATTTCTGGTTAAATCAAGAAAATTTAAAGTCTTGAACCGTACTGATATTCAACGTATAATCGCTGAAAATAGACTCACGGATTCAATATGGGCAAAACCTGGGCAGGAACAAATGGTCGGTAAATTGCTGGTCGCGGATTATCTAGTAACCGGAACACTTAACCGTCTGGAATTTGTTACGCGCCGACAGAACATCGCAATAACTAATGAAGTTTCTAGGAGAACTAGCGGAACTTTTAAGTTTCAGTTCAAAATAACCGCGATCAAATCAGGTAAAGTGGTTTCCGCGGAACAGATCATAGAAAGATTGACAAGTAGCGAAGTAAGACGCATTATCCCTATCGCAGAACGCAGAAACTGGACTTTATCAGATTACAAAGACCTTTTATTCAAACGCGCCGCCACCAAGGCAGGCAATGAGATACTCGCCGGAATATATCCTATTAAAGTAGCATCAACAAAAGGTACTTCAGTAATGTTGAACCGCGGCAAAGGAGCCGGAATCGTAGTTGGACAATCTTATACAGTATTTAATCAAGGCGAAGTTGTTACTGATCCAGATACCGGAGAAGTACTTGGAGCAAGCGAAGAAGAAGTTGGAACTATAGTGATAAGTGCTGTAAATCCCAAATTCAGCAACGGAACAATCACTAAAGGCAAAGGAAATGTAAAAACTGGAGCGATCTGCCGCAAACAAAAGACAGTGAAGGAAACAGCGGCTCCGGCATATCCAAGAGCGACTCCAGGTTGGTAGAATGCATAAAGAGTTTTTCAAAGCCTGTTTTATATTTACAGTCTTAGTTGTTTTCTGTGGCTGTACATCAATTATTGACTCACGCAAACAAAAACGGGAACTGACTGATGCATATAAAAGCGGAGACTTGCAAAAAGCTCATCAAATAGTATCTGAAGAATGTGAAGATCATAAAAATTCAGGTGATTCGATAATGTGGTTGCTGGAGTCAGGATTAATCAAATTTGACTCCGGTGATTACGAAAACAGCCTGAAAGCATTTGAGCATGCTGAAGAAAAGATCAACGAACACGATGAGCGCGCGACAATCAACGCGCGTAATTCCGGTGCTGAAAGCGGTTCAGCAATGACTAATCCCACCGCTATTCCCTATAAAGGATTATATTGCGACAGGGTTCTGCTCAATGCTTACAAAGCCATGACTTACCTCGCTTTGGATAATCCTGATGCGGCAAGAGTGGAGTTGCGCAGGATGCGGGATATTCAAAAACGCATTGAACGCCAGTTTTCTGATGAGATCGAGCGTGAACGCAAAACGACCAACGCGGCAAACAGAAAAAATAATGCTCAGACCAGAAAATTATCCAGAATGGGAAGACGCGGGAGAAGCGGCAGCGTTAACTTCAATACGCTGATGAAAAATCGTACAGTAAAGAAAGCTTACGCGGATTCAGCAAAGAAGTCTGAAAAAGCCTACGGCAATTTCATGAACCCTTTCTCAACATATATGTCAGCAATAGGCTATCTCGTTGAGAATAATTATAATGAAGCATGTGTTGATTTCCGTAATCTTTACCGTATGAATAAAAATAATCCTTTGACGACGCGTGACTTTGTTACTTGCGCCAGAAAAATTGGCGCAAATGTTCCTCCTGAATTGAGAAAAATTCCTTCATGGGATTATTCACTTAATGATAATATTGTGTTCACAATCTTTGCCAATGGTCACGCTCCGGCACTTAAGCAAACAAAAATTGAACTTGTTTTGCCCTATGTGGGTTATACCGGGATTGCTTTTCCGCAATATGAATACTTTAAACGTTTTTTCAAAAAGATTGTTTTGTCCGCTGATGATAAAACCCATAGCAGTATCCCCCTGGCAGATATGGATGCTATTATCGCGCAGGAATATCACAAGCGGCTGCCGACAATGATAACCCGCCTAGTAATATCGTATCTGGTCAAAGAAACCGCGTCATTAGTCGCGGTGCAAGTAGCAAAACAGCAAGGAGGCGGAGCTGAACTTATTGCTTACGGTGCGACCGGATTATACAAATACCTGTTCAATACCGCTGACACCCGTTGCTGGGAAACTTTGCCCGGCGAATATCAAATGCTTCATTTCCCAATCCCTAAAGATCGTCAGCTAAAGCTTAACTTGTCAACGCTAGTTTCTAAAAAAGAAATTCTTATTGACTTGAAAAAGGACTCTCGTTTTGTTATAGTTTATATACGGGGTCTTGATAGAAAAATAATTTCCGTTAAAACTTTTGAATTTAACTAAAACAGGATAGAAGATTATGAAAAAATCAGCCTACACTATGTTCGCCGCCCTTGTTGTCGTCTGTGCCGGATGCCAAAACACGGTAGATACACTTGAAAACGAACAAAAAGAAATGAAGGTGAACTATATCAGGAGCAAGAATATCTCCACGGACGGCTATCTCCGTGACCGTTTGATTATTGACAGTATGAATAAAGCGACTTTGCCCGGCGGTATTATGCAGGCTCAAGTAACTATCCGCAGTAATCGTGTAGGATTTTTCACCGAGCTCTGGAGTGATATAACTGACGAAGATCCTTATAAAATTGCTTATCGCTTCAACTGGCTTGACCTTGACGGCATGGAAATTCAAACAGCAAACAGTGTATGGACCGAGCTTGATTTGATCCCGGGTGAAACCAGGAGGCTTCAATCTGTCGCACCAAATCCAAGATGTAAAGATTTCATGTTAAGCATAAAAGAATTTGATTATAAATAAACTATAATAAAGGAGAGTTTCTAATGAAAAAACAACACATCATCTTAGCTTCCACCGCAGTTGCCACGGCTATATTCCTGACAGCTTGTGGGAGCGGTCCGTCACGCTTCAACGCACAATCCAACCGCGGTATAACCACAACTGACGATATAAATTTCAAAGACTGGCAAATCACCGCGGAAAAAACCGTAAATTCAATGTTGAAATCCGGTGCTCTCAGACGCCCCGACGGACGTAAAAACATTGTTATGATCAGCACTGTAAAAAATTCAACATCACAACATGTGAACACGCAAATCCTCACAAATAAAATTCGCCAGGCAATATTACGTTCAGGACTAGCCTTGACCACAACCGCTGTAAGTGCTCGTGGAGCTGAAGACAAAGCAAGCAAGCAAGTGCGCCAGCTTGAAGGTGATGAAATGTTCAACCAGGACACTGTTCAGAAACAAGGAACCGCAATTGCTCCGGATATGAGTTTAGCTGGTGAAATCGTTCAGGAAAAAACAAGACAAGGTAGAACGAAACAGTCTTATTTTTTCTTTCACCTGACCTTAACCGATCTTAAAACCGGTCTCGCGGTATGGGAAGACAACGTTGAGATCGCCAAACAGTCCAAAAAAGCCCTTATCGGCTGGTAGGACAACAAAAAATTCCAAGCCTGCAAACGCGGGCTTTTTTTTTGCCTTTTCTAATTATTTTTTCTAATTTCGCATGAGATTACGCTTTTCGCTACGGACTATATATAAATCGTGGCAATATTTTTGCTAAATACTTGAAATAATGTTTAATAATAATAGTTTAAATGTAGCTAAAAATAAGGAAAGGAGAATTATGAAAGCTTTATCTTATCTTTTCGTAATTGCAGTAGCAGCACTATCATTCAATTTGAACGCTGATGTCGCTAAACCAAAATCATCAAGCTTAGCCCCGCTCCCGGCAATCTGGAATTCAAGCAGTGCTCAGGAACGGCTTAAAGCCGTTAGAGTCGCTCAGCTTGACGCTTACCGTGCTTTACTCGAAAGAGTTTATGGATTTCAGATATCTTCAGGTACAACTTTATATGACTGCGCTTTACAGTCAGATCAGATACACAACCAGTTAAACCGTTTATTAAAAGGCGCGGTGGAACTGGAAAAACCGGAATATAATGACAAAGGCATGGTCACGGTTGTATATGGTTTGAAATTGCGGAAAATAATTGACACCCTCAAGGAAGATAAAACTTTTAATACTATTACTATCTCCAAAGCCGTTCAGGACAAGACTATTGAAGCACTTGGCTGCGGAGCTTTGCCGGACAGCATGGGAATGAAGATGCTTCGCGCCAAACGTGCCGCGGAATTAGATGCTTATCGTCTCATGGCTGAACGCATAAGCGGAGTCATGGTCAATAGTGAGACTACTATCGCGAATATGTGTTTGAAAAATGATCGGGTACAGGCATCACTTGTCGCCTTCCTCAAAGGTCTAAAACCGACAGCTATCAATTATACATCAGACGGTTCCTGTGCTGTTACTATGCAACTAAAAATCCGTGAAGTCGTCAAGACGGTTGAAACTCTTGTACGGATTTATAATTCAGACAATAAAGATAAAATTGAGAATGTCAAGATTGCTACTAATGACAAAATTTTCACAGTAACTGGGCACGGAGCTCCGCGTGACAATGTCATCGTTGCTCCGTCTAATGATATTTATCATTCGGAACTAACTATTCTACGCACTGTATTGAAAAGCGAAATTATTGTAGAATAACATTTTTACCATGAGGAGTTTTTACATGACTAAGTTTTTCAGGATTCTATGTCTGACGCTGTCGCTCAGCTTGTGTTCTCTGGCTTACGCTGACATACAAGTTATAGTAACTGGTCAAGCAGCGGGAAGTGGAAAGATTGCCAAACAACAGGCTTTAGCGGACGCACTGCGCAAAGCGGTCAGAAAAGGGCTGGGAATCAATATTATATCAAAAACAAAAGTAACAAATTATGTGCTTTCTTTTGACAGGATATTCACTCGCGCTTTTGGTTATGTAAAAACATTCAAAATACTTTCCAGCGGGAAAGACAATAGCGGGTTTTATAATGTAAAAATATCCGCCACGGTCAGCAAAACTTCCTCCGACATGAACGATTATCTAGCTATGCGGCAGATAATCGCCCTCAAAGGTTCACCGAGATTATTGATTAGAGCTTCCGGCGAAATTAGTGATATTGGCGATGCCCGGAATCTCATTGAAGGGCAATTACAGGAAATCGCGCTTAAATGCGGTTTTCAGACCATCAAGATGTCGCAATTCAATAAATCTGAATCTAAGCGCACAAAACGTGATAAATTCATTGGTAAAAATGTATCGGCGGCATACCGCGATTCAGGAGTCCGCGGCAATTATGACTTCATCATCAATGTGAAAGTTTCCGGAGCTTATAACGGAAAATCCGAACTATATGATGTCAGTACCCAGCGTTTTTCATTTGGAGCTGATCTCAGTGCGGCTTATCCCAACGGTAATGCCATTGCGCAAATAACTATCCCCAGCAAAGAAATGGATATCATGCTGGTGACAAATAAAACTCAAGCCGCCCGGGCGGCTTTGCAAAAAATACTTGGCGGTCATAAAGGCAAAAATTTTAGAGCTCTGCTAGTGCGTGTATTGGCAGCATGGGTATCGGAATTTGATACAGGCACAAAGATAACTATTGAATTCCCGAAGATCAGCCATGACTTATTCGAAAAAATTGTTGACAGGCTGACAAAGGCAAAAGGCATCAACGCGATTAACATTCGCGAATTCGATAAAAAGCTCAAATCCATTATCGAAGTGGAAAGCAATTTAAAAGCTTATGATCTGTCAAAACTGACAGCTTATTTATCTGACAACAAGCTAAAAGTCGAGCGCAGCACTAATGATTATATTCAAATGAGCATAGCTGAAGGTACGGATTCGGCAAATCTACTTGTTACTGTTCTCGGTGGAATAATTGCTGTTATCTTATTGTTATTGATAATAAGAAGCTTAAACGGCAGAAAATCATAAACACTTATCCTTCGCGCATCTTTTCTCTACTTTATTGCTTGAAAAAAATGTATTCCATAGTTATAGTTAGCATACAATATATGAATAAATAAACTAAAATGAATGGGATAATTTATTATGAAAACAATACTGCTTGCTTCACTTGTTATTTTGAATATTATTTTTCTGGCGGGATGCGGAACATACCGTCTGGTAGAAGTTGATGTAGCCACTGATTTAAATACCACTGCTGAAGTTACAACAGTCCCACAAATAGAAGCACGTATTGCCAAAACCCGCAATATCGTAATAAGCTATTCAAAAGAATACTATAAAAGCAAAAAAGATATAACTAAAACCAGTGTACTCATGAGCAGCAAAGGCATGTGGATAACTGAAATTGAAAGAGAATTTGTCAAAAAAGGATTCCGGGTTCTTTCCAGACAAAAATATAATGAACTTCTTCGTGAAAAAGAAGTCAAGGCATCAACCGAGGTTAACAATTTGTTCGGAGCTGACTTAATTATTCAAATAAATTCTCTGGAATATGCTAATGATGCTAACATATCAGATAGAACCGAAGAAAATCTTTCTATTTTTATTTCCGATTCATCCGGCGCAAAACTTGAACGCGGAAGACGTTCAGAAGAAAATGAAGTGGTATTATCCAGGACTCGTTCTTTAACTGCGACTGACCTTAACAATGATGCGTTTATGGCATTATTGGATTGTAAGATCATTGACGCGAAAACAGGTGAACTCATAATTTTTTACAGACATCAAGTATTCCAGTTAAAATCCGGCAGAAAGACCTCAGGGCTAATGACATATTTATTTAAACTTGATAATGACAGATGGAAATTGCTTGATTCTACAGGAATTGAATTTGATCAACATAAAAATAGAACACCTAAAGGAATCAACCGTTCAAGATTGAGCAATATAAAAATACAAATGGTGAGAAGAGTCTGTTCTGACCTAGTCAATAAAATTAATGATTATCGCCGTAAAGGCAAAAAAAATTAAAATATTTCAATTTAAATTTTGAAATTTGCTTATTAAAAGATACTGTAATTTAGTATTTACGCTTTTATATCAGGAGAAAATATATATTGTTTAAGTTATTTCCATTAATATTATTAATAATTATCACAGGATGCACTTCATTTCCCATCCCAAGCGGAAGTAAACATATTCTTTCAGGCAAAAGTAAACCATATGAAAAAATAGTTTCACGAAAACGTTCTGGTTATAAACTGAAATGCGACTACCGTAATTCCACCAGAAAACTACAAATTACCCTTTGTGAAAAATCTCGCGTTGAAATTGATAGAATAAGTGAAAAGACTTTCATAAATGAGTATTATTATACATTAATTGGTTTTTATCCTCACTATACATCCGCATTCTGGGGTAAACCTTCAACGCTCAACATGAAAAATACTTATGGTATTAAGATGTGGGCAGGTCAAACTACCTGGCTAATATTATATTTATTTGTTCCATGGCTTCAAACCCAATCGCAGGAATTCGATCGCGAGTGGAAACCATATTACGAATCTTGCGTACTGACCAGCTGGCAAGATAATTGGCTATATGCTGTTGTTCTTGGCTGGGCTAAAACATCTCGTACTATTCGCACAGTCAGCAAGAACAAGGAAAGGCTTACTCGTGTTCAACATGTTCCTATCGGAAAAGATTTCACCATAGAAATAGTGAATCAGAGAACTAAACAAAGAAAAATCTTTCATGCCAAAAACGGAGATATTTATATATCCCGCAAGATGCTTCCCGGAAGGGTTAATGACTACCCGCGAATATTCAAAATAAACTGCAAAAAATATAATTGCAGTTTTAAATACACTATCACTAAAAAGATAAACTAAGGAGAAAAAATGATGAAAATGAAAAATAATATTGTTTTGCTAGCGGGCATAGTTGTTGCTGTCACTTTTATTGGAACTGGATGCCAAATTACACAGCACAAGATTCCAGGAGTAACTAT
>JAHOYW010000322.1 GCA_019038735.1 Victivallales bacterium
GTAAATAAGTTTGTGTAAACGGCTCGACGGAGTCTCGCCCTCCATTGGGAAATACGATTTGCAGGATTTATTTTTTCAGGTACTTTGTGAAGAATTTTTTGGCTATTGGGGCACAACTTTGTCCGCCGGAAATACCGTCCTCCACTAGTATTACCGTTGCGTAGTTAGTTCCTTTGTTTTCCCCGAAACAAATAAACCAGGTATTTTGATGACGTTTACCTCTTACTTTCAGTTCTGCTGTTCCGGTTTTTCCAGATAAATCAATAAACTTATTTTTCGCCAGCCGTCCACTGCCTCCAGGACTGTTGACGACCATGTGCATGCCTTCTTTGACTATTTTTAAATCATTTGGATTCGTGTCCAATTCGCCAGTAATCCGTGGACTTGTGGAATACAAAACTGTGCCTTCGGAATTGCAAATGTCTTTGAGCAGATAAGGTCTATAAAGCATACCGCCATTACTCAAAGCCGCAATATATACTGCTATTTGCAAAGGAGTTACCGAGAGATAGCCCTGCCCCATACATAACAATGAAGTGTCATACTGGTTCCATGGAAATCCGGCAATACGTTTTTTATCTTCACGCGCCGGCAGCCTGCCCTTGCGTTCAGGCAAGCCAATTTCGCTTCTTCTGCCAAATCCGGCACTTTTAAACATATCCCTCAAATCTTCCATTTTTAAATATTTGCCTTTCTCAATGAAATAATCGTTACAGGATTGTTTAAGAGCATTCCTCATATCTGTACTGCGGTGTCCGCCGCGCCGCCACGAGGAACAACGTATGCGTGCTTTGGAAATCATCGTTTTCCCGTCACAATACACTTTTTCATCCGGTTCTACGCCATAATTCAATAATGTTAAAGCAACCAACGGTTTTACGATTGACCCGGGAACATATTCCCCGAGCGTCACCTTGTCAAATAAAGGTCTGTTTGGATCTTTTATCAATTTTTGATAAGTTTTATGAGCAATTTTCGGCGAAAATCCCTGCAAGTCAAATGACGGAGCAGACACCATAGCCAGCACCGCACCGGTATCGGCATTTAGTAAAACAAATGCTCCCCGCAAGCCATTCATCAAATCATTGGCAATTTTTTGCGCCCGCCAATCCAAGGTCAAAACCACATTATTACCGCTTAAAGGTTTAATTTCGTCGATTAAAGTTTTATGAACAAATCCACGATGATCGACTTGCACCAGACTGAATCCAGGATAGCCCTTTAAGCCGCGAACATTTTTGTCAGCAAGAGTATCAAATTGTTTTTCAATTCCGCGAACACCTTTCTGGTCAGGCAGATAGTAAAAAAAATCTTTGCGGTCACTGGCCTGCTTCGGGTCTTCGGGACGCGTATAACCAATCACGTGCGCGGCAATATCCTTTGCCGGATAAACTCGTTTACTATGGGGAATGATACCCAAACCTTTTACTTTCAAAGATAATTCAAATATTTTCGCCATCTGTCTAGGGTTTATAGTGCTTGCGACTTTGAAGGGCAAACCGGGATGCCGGTTCATGTGCTTCCTGATATCCAAATTAGTTATTTTTTTATCCTGATTGAGAATCGCGTCTATCTGCAAAAGCGCATTTTCAATATAAGTAATTGTTTTACCGCGCCGATTCTGCCGCATTTCCTCAAAATATAAATAGACATCATAAGAAACTGTATTATCCGCTAAAACATGCAGATCTGAAGTCAATATCTTGCCTCTTGGCGCGGGAATACGAATCCGTCGAATAGACTGTTTTGAAATATTATGCCGATGTTTGTAGCCTCTCCTGATTTGTTCATGCCACAATTTAATGACAATCAGTGAATACATAAAAAACAGGAAAAGACCTATAAATAAAATACGATTTCTATTTTTAAATAATAATCTTCTCATTTATATTATTCTCACTCCTCAAGAAGTCGCTTGTTAGCTGTTGAAAATAACGGCAGCTTTACTTTTTCGCCGATCTCATCGAATATCAGCACCATAAAAGGCAGCAAAAACGCATTAAGGCACAACAAAAAAATTGTAACAGGCAGCATGTCTTTGAATACGGCAATAATATCATGATTGTATATAGCCACTTTGCATATCCAGATCGGCAGCACACTAATTAAAGCGATAACTGCACCAGGCAGGACACTGTTGCGCAAATGACGCATATCATTTTTTCGCAAGCATACTTGCGAAAAAATGACTACCGCGACAAATGCTAAAGTTGTAATAAAGAATTCACGATAATAAAATAAATCAAATGAGATCCCGCACAGCACAGCACATAACAATCCTCTTCTCCACGAGTAAGCAATGCTTATATAGAATATTCCTCCAATACAAAAAGGCACATGCAAAGCCATACTGCCAAATAATAACTGCAGCCAAAATAACATCAACATAATAATTAATATATAAAGATTTGCCATTATAACGCTCTTCTATTTTGAGCTATCGCTAAAACTACAAATTGTAAATTATCCAATTGCGCGGTCGGCGCGATTTTCGCCGATAAATATAGCTTATTAGAAAAAATCTGATTTTTCGAATCCATTCCTATTAATGAACCAATCAAAAAACCGGCCGGTATCTGATGTTCAAAACCGGAAGTAAAGCACTGTTCGGCTGGCGTAAATTTTTTACGCGTAGATAAAAAACTGATATTTATCTCATCGAGTCTGACAGTCTGACTCGCGTCACCGTTAATAATGCCATGAGTCTTAGCTTTCTCTAAATATCCGGAAATCCTGAATCGTGGATTCAAAACCGTTACGACCTGAGCGGAATGTCTCGCCACATTTTTGACTATTCCGGCAAGAATTACTTGTTCGGGATATGCCGGGTTAAAACATAAAACCGGTGTGCCGTCAATGATTCCGTCAGCACTGCCCCGGCTGACAATGAAGCCTTCCTTCCAACGCAAGGGGTCTCTGAGAATTATTTCCGCCGAGATATAAGTATAATCAGAGCGTTGAGGAAGGTCAAGCAGGGAACGCAGTTTCTCGTTTTCAATGGTAAGTTCCCCAACCCTGGCGACTTTTGAGGCGAAAATACGGTTTTCAGCTTGAAGCTTATTTATTTTTGCCGTTAATTCTTGTTTGCTGTATAAGCGAATACTGCCGTCCGCGGCGGCATATTTTATTTGAGTGGGGAAATTAATATAAGGATAAAAGAAATTATTTGTAACTCTAAACCATGCCTGGCGCAAGGTCTGAAAGCTTGCCGCCAAAATCACGATGAGCAGGGCTGATATAATCAAGCCATAATTCCATCTTCTAAAATTTTTGCTTTTTATTCTCGCCATTTATATTGTGTTTAGTTTGTTTTTTATATTTTCCAGAGCACTGGACGCGTCATTTATTAATTCCGCGATTAACTCACTAACCGGTACAATTTTATCGACCAGACCAACAGATTGACCTGCCATCAATGAACCATTCTCAACATCACCGTCAATAACAGCTTTGCGTAAAGCTCCCATCCAGAAAGTTTCGACCTCTTCCTGGGCAAATTCACGGGAAATCTCACCAGCACCTAATTTTTTGAGCAATTTTAACTGAAGCTGACCAAAACCATTAAGTCCTTTGTTGCGCAAAGCACGAACCGCTACAACTGGCAGACTTGAATCATATTGAGGAGTGGATATAGCATCGCGGGCATTTGCACGCTTAAAAACAGTTTTAAATTTTTCGTGTGCGCAGCATTCATCAGTCATCACAAAACGTGTCCCCAACTGAACCCCCGCAGCTCCCATAAGCAAAGTATGAGCCATCATTTTACCGGTCGCGATTCCGCCAGCCATAAATACAGGAATATCATCACCAATTTCAAAAAGCACCTGTTGCATCAAAACCGTTGCAGATACATGTCCGATATGTCCGCCAGCCTCACTGCCTTCAAGAATAATCGCGTCAGCACCAAAACGCACCATACGTTTAGCAATTGACAAAGTCGAGGCGAAACACATTACTTTCGCGCCTGTTTCCTTAGCGACAGCTATTTCATCCGCACGCGGAAAACTGCCGGCAAAGACAATATAGTCCAATTTCAATTCTTTAAGTATTTTCAAATGTTCTTTGTAAGCCGGAGCAATAGTAATCAAATTCACGCCAAAAGGCTTATCTGTCAAGGCACGTACTTCCTCGACTTGTTGTTTGAGAATTTCCACCGGGGCGTTACCTCCGGCAAGACAGCCAAAACCGCCATTATTCGCTACCGCCGCAATCAGTTTAGGATCGGAAACCCAGGTCATCGCTCCGCAAATAATCGGATATTGACAGTTCAAAAATTCGCTTCCGCGAGACATCAAATTTGTAAGTAATTTATTTTCGTTCATTATAGTATAGTTTTAAGGGTTAAGGGTTAAGGGTTAAGGGTTAAGTATTCCAAAAACAATATATAATTTACTCCTGAAAGCATCTGATTGCAACTAAAAAAAAAGCTTTTATTTTTTCAATTATTACTTGATGCCTTCTATATCTTCGACTATATATTCTGCAGAAGACTCTTCTACGAAAAATGAATTCAATTGTTCCTCGTCATTAAATCCACCAACTTTTAATTTATACTTTTCTGCCACTAAATAATCTTCTATTTCTATTTTCCTCGCTTTGTTAATTTGAACTTAGCCAGCTTCTCCGGGACTTTTTCCCTGAGCCGCCAGGCTCTTTGTACTGCGGCGGTCCTCCGTCGCTTTTAAATTAACACTCAAAAATTTAAAAGCGCAACAGGAGTTGCGCACTCCAAAGATGCTTCGCATCAATCTTCACACTGCCAATTTAAAAATAACAAATTCCTATAGAATCAAGATATTCTTTTTCTTTATCTATTCCTACGAAAATACCTAACACATTTCAAACACAAAATTTTCGCTATTTTACTTAAACAGACAAATTGGATAATTTTACTTGTCATTATCTCATCTTTTATTGTTATTTTTAGGAAAAAATATTTTGGAATATAATAAAACCTAGAAAAAATTTGTCTAACTTTAATTTGTTCATCAAATATAACATCAATGCCATTCACCCATGCAATAGCATATTTTTCTTCTTGAAACTCTTCTACAAACATTTCTCTTGAATTATTATCATATGCAATCCAATAATCTGCGTCTTTAAAATAGCCACTAATTCTATCAACTCTATTCTCAATATTTTCTCTAAATAATTCTTCTGCTTTTTGACCTACATATATCATAATATTTTTCTATAAACTCCTTTTGAAACAAATTCCAAAACCCCTTTATCTCTAAGAATTTGTAATTGTTGACGAATTTTATCTTTGATAAAATTATTTTGTGGATGTTTTTGTTTTAATATATCCTCAAACTCATATATTTGGTCTAATTTAAATTCACTATCAGAAACTGCATCAACGCAATTCATTATATCAATTAACCATCCTCTAGATTTTTGCTTATAGTTTGTTAAAAATAATGTTGATTTCCATTGCTTTAATACTTTCTCTTGAGAAATCATTTTTGAGTTTTCTACTAAAAAAATTCTACCTTTGCAGGGAATTCTATTCATAATAATATTACACCCTATCCAACCTGCTCTTCTTGCATTTTCAGATAAAGGTTTTCGTTTTTCAATCAAATCTGTAACAAAATAATGCTTTGGTATAATTAGAAAATCTCTAACACTCCAATTGCTTTGGTGATATGTTAGGAAAAAAAAGTTAGGATTATTTTCAGCATTTATTCTTTTAATCATTGTATGGTAAGCACCATCAACAATTTTATTACCAAGATTACCTTTTTTGCTTTTTAATTCGAATTCTTCTTGACAAGACAGGCAGAAAAAATCAGCAACAGGGCTATTATTTTCAAAATCTGAAAGTTTATTGTTTCCACAATTTGGACAAAAAATATTATTACTAACCCAATTTTCTGTTAAAACACGACTTATCTGTGATTTATTATTATAGTTTTTTATTAATGAAATATCAAAATTAAGATTCATTCTCGTTGCCAATTTTTAATTTTAAGTATGTATAACTTATCGCAAAAAGCACAAAATTACAACCCAAAACAGAGCTTTTCTTATTCGATGTTCGATGTTGGGCGTTCGATGTTCGATGTTCAATCTTTTTTTCTGAGTAGTCCCAGGAGCAGCCTTGCTCCGGGACATAAGGATTTAAATCGGGCTGTAATCTTGTAAGCTGTCAAAGCTGTTTGTTGCGGAGCAGGCTGCTCCTGCAACTACTGCTTTGTGAATTTTATTCTTGGGTCTACAACAACATAGAGTATGTCCGCTAAGAGAATTCCGCCGAGAGTCAGAGCTCCGCCAAAACAGAATAATGCCATTTGTACAGGATAATCACGGCTGTTAAGGGATAATAATGATAAGGAACCCATGCCGGAGATATTGAAGACGTATTCGACGATGATACTGCCCGCGACTAAACCAGGGAGCAAACCGGCAAACAAAGTTATCAAGGTGATCATGCCGTTGCGCAAGGCGTGTTTAAAAATAACTATATTTTCGGGCAAACCTTTGGCGCGTGCCGTGCGGATGTATTCTTTATTGACTACATCAAGCATACTGGAACGGGCAAAGCGGGAAATTCCCGCAAAGCCAGCATAACTCAGGCATGCCACCGGCAAAATATAATGTCTAGCGGTTTCCCAGAGTAATTGCCATGACGTGAGGCTTTCAGGATTTTCAGGTGTCAGACCAGAAAGCGGAAATATTGGATACAAACCACCTTCGCAAAGGTATGCCTGCAAAAGCAATGCCACCCACATTCCCGGCAGAGAATACAAAAAGAACAAAGTAAATGTCGTGCTCCGGTCAAAAGCCGTATCCGGGTACATCGCCGAATAAACCCCCAGCGGAATTGCCAATATATAAATTATGCAAACCGCGAAAAAATTTAATTTCACCGTTACCGGCAAACGCTCCATTATAATATCCACAACCGGACGACCGGGATCTATTGAGGCGGAAACTCCAAAATCACCATGCAGAACAACTCCTTTGAACCAATAAAATAAACCAATATAAACAGGCTTGTCAAGATGTAGTTTTTCGCGTAGAGCAGTATTTTCGGACAAGGCACCTTTTTCGGCTGAAAGCTCACTGGTGGCGGCATTGTCATCCATAATCGAACTGCGTGTCGGATCACCGGGAGCCAGACGCAAGAGGCAATAGCTGACCACCATAATAATAAATAATGTGAGCAGTGCCAAAGCTAAACGTTTTATCAAATATTCAAACAAAAGCTATTCTACCTTTCTCATTTACGCCTCTAGAGACAGAGGCGGCTACATCATTTTTATTTATTAACATTACACGATGTAGCCACGGCTGTCTCTAGCCGTGCTTTCTCGTTTGCCTTCTTTAACAGACTCCGTGCGCGCCGTTTTGTTCAATTTCCGGTTTTTTAGGTCTTTTTTCAAGTTCCTCTATAATTTGTTTCATGTTTTCAATGAAGTTCTCCGCCATGTCCATAGAAAAATCTTCGCGGACAACGACTCTCAAAACCGCGATTTTTTCGGCATTAGGCGGCATCGTGTAAGCAGGGACTATCCAGCCGTAACGCCGAAGTTCCTGTGAAATATCGAAAACATCATATCGTGATGAATCTTTGAGCATCAAAGCGGCAACCGGCAGATATTTTTCTCCGCCATCGGTCAATATATCAAATTTTCCAGTCTCAACGAGAGTTTTTTCCATCAACTCAGCAATCTTCATGATATTAGTAATGATTTTGGTGTAACCAGCACGCCCAAGCCTCAGAAAATTATAATATTGCGCTAGAATCATCGAACTTGGTTTTGAAAAATTCAAGCTGTAATTCGCCATGCTTCCACCGAGATAGTTGATATGAAAAACCAGATCTTCCGGCACCTGCGTTGCGTCACGGAACAATACCGTGCCCATTCCCGGATAAACCAAACCAAATTTATGATTGGAGATATTCATGGATTTAACCTGCTCCAAACGAAAATCACATAAGAGTTCAGGGAAGGCGAAAGCCGCGACAAAACCGCCGCTGGCTCCGTCAACATGAATAGGTATATCCAAACCTTTTTCCGTTTTCAGTTTGACCAGATAATCATTTATAGCAATAAAATCATCGCATTGTCCGCTGAAAGTAGTTCCCAAAATTGTGCCGACGGCAATGGTATTTTCGTCCACCAACGGAGCAACATCATCAGCGTTGATGATATATTTACCTACTTCAAGCGGAATCACCCGCATCTCAACATCAAAATAAAGTGCGAATTTTTCCCAGCAGGAATGCACATCCCCGCCAAAAATAATATTTGGTTGTGAAAAATCTTTGCCAGCGGCTTTACGCTTAGCGCGCCACGTCCATTTATGAGCAAGCAGAGCAAGCATAATTGCTTCCGATGAACCAATAGTAGCTGTACCAACGGCGTCAGTTGAATGAAATAAATCACCCATCATTTTCATCAAACGGTCATGAATGACCTGAGTTTGCGGGTATTCATCTGTATCTATATAGTTTTTGTTCAGGGATTCCATGATAAGCTTCTGTGCCTCGTCCTCCATCCAGGTAGTAACAAATGACGCGAGGTTCAAGGCGGGATTTCCATCAAGATTCATTTCATCATGAATCAATTGATAAGCCGCCCGGGAATCCATAGATTTTTCCGGAAACTTATTTTTAGACACTTCATCAGTAACCCAGCGTCCAGCGTATGTATAAGAATTAAAGGGACGGGTTTCAGACTTCCGAATTTCATTTTTAGGATCATACATTAGCAAATCTCCATCTTTCAGTTATCAGTAAACAGTTATCAGTAAACAGTTATCAGTTGTTTTTTTACTGATTTTAAAACACTAGTGAGAATAAGAGCTGATTAATAGCAATGTGCAATTTCTAGGTGTCTATGATGAAGATTTTGCCATTTTTCTCAATTCTTAGATGATGGCGCATATTTATGGATATACTTGGAAATTCGTGTCCGAATGGGAAATCTACGATTACCGGACCTTTGGTCTTTTCAGCAAAACGTTTAAATAATGCTTGTTTTTCCTCTTCCTCTCCGCAGTTATTGAACTGCCCGAACAGCAAAGCTTCACAGTCAGTCAGCACGCCGCAGTGGAGGAGTTGAGTTAAATAACGGTCAATCTTATACAAAGGTTCATTCAAATCTTCGATAATCAAAATTCTATGACGAAATTTTGGAAACCATTTAGTACCGCAGAGACTTGCGAGAACACTTAAATTAGCGACAATCGGCAGGCATAAAGCATAGCCGGATTTTATTATATTAAATTTTTTATTATCGGGCATCAGGAGCTCAGTTCCAGCGGGGATATTGCCACTTAATGCCCAGCGCATGGACTCGCGTGTATATTCCTTTTCGCTATTTTTGAATAGAGCTTCATCAAAAACAGCCGGCATTGGAGCCGCTATCGGAGTACCGACTTTCTGTTGTAGCATCGCCATGTGTAAAGCAGTAATATCACTGTAGCCGACAAATGGGATTTTTCTGGTACGCAATAAGTTCCAATCAATATGCGGTAATAAATGAGCTGATCCAAAACCACCGCGGACACAAAAAATCAAGTCTATTGATTTATCCCGCCAGCAAGCGTGCAAATCCTGCAAACGTTCTTTCAAAGTCGCCGGCTGAGAATCTTTATCTGTATCGGGCAGAACATGCGGCATTACTTTAACGTGCAATCCTGCCTTCTCTAACAATTCAACGCTTAAAGCTACATCTTCCCGCGCGGCTCGACCGGCTGGTGCTATAAGTGCTGCATGTCTAAATGTTTGCATTAAAATATTTTCCATACTATTACAATAACTTTCTTTAGCCTTTTATCAAGTCCTAAGAAATATAAAAAAAATTTTGGAACTGCCGTGAGATTGTTTTTTTTGTTGCGAACAATATATAAGCAATTCGTAGAATCATTCAAAACTAAGCTCAAAATTAATCAAATAAAAGGAGGAATAAAAATTAAAATAGGACAGATAAAGACAAGTAGTTTATTTTAAATATTTTAAGCATTGAAGCTTAAATGAAACAAAAAATCACTAAATGAAGGAGTTTTACCATGAAATTAAGAATCGCAATGTTAAGCATCGTCTCAGTCATAACAGGAATCAGTCTCAGCGGCTGTTACTGGCTTGACTCAAAAGAACCCGCTAAGCCTGGAATGCAGGAAACTACATTCTCCTCACAAGGAGCTGTTCCGATTTTCAGGATCAAGAACCGCAACGACGCAAAAGAAGTTATCTCGCTTGCGCGCAGTTTATCCAATGCCGGACGCTATAAAGAATCAGCATCTATCTATCTTGACGCGGCAAAACGTTTCAAATCAAGCACTGGTAATTTTGCTATTGACTGCAAAATGGCAGCCGTTCGGGAATTCTGGTTAGCGGGCAATCTGGTCAAAGCAAGCCAGTTACTCGACAAACTCGAAAAAGAACAGGATATTTACAACCGTGCCAGTGAAACGGACGATATCAGACGTTTACGCAATATGCTGCGCGAAAGTGAAAATCTAAAGAAACAAATAGCCGCTTCTAAAAACTAAAATATTTTATAAAAGGAGAATTATCTTATGAAAAAGAACATTACATTAGCTCTCATCGCTCTGACAACCGTCAATACTTTTTTCTGCGGAACAGCTCTCGCGGACGAAAAGACCGGGCGTGAGATCAGAGAAGTACTCGGAGACTTGACTCAGGAATTGAATATCGCACAGGAAAAAGTCGCGAAAATCGAAGAAGAACGCCTGACTCAAAAAAATACCACTGCCAAAGATCTTTTGCCGAAACGAGCAAAAGCTTTAAAAGATCTGGAAAAACTTTCAGACAAATATCATGGCGCTAATTCACCAACTGTCCGCAAAGAGCTCTCTAAAGAGATTGAAAGTAAAATTCTAAAGACTTCAGAGCTTGGAACAGATTTTGTTGAATCAATCAAAAATGATTTGGTCTATCAAGACAAACAGTTAAATGTTATTCAGGAAACCCTCTCAGGTGTTATTCTGAAAATGGATAAACTTTCAGCACTCACTCAGAAAAACAACAAAGGTATTTCTACACAAGCCGCAAAACTGCGTGCTCGTAAAAGCCTGCACAGCCTCGCTAAAATGGTTGAAGTATTCGCGGCAAAACACCACAATACCCAACAGTGGGGTGCGGTTCGCCAGACAATTATGCTGCAGGACAAACTTCTGCGTAATAATTCTCTTGCTCAAAATAGAATTCAGTTGATGCTGGAAAATCAGCAGAAACTCTATGAACAAGTACTGGCACAAGTAATAGTCGCCCGCGGCGGTCTGAAAGCTGAAAGACAAACACTGCTGCAAATTACCATCGGCGACCTCGCAAAATTCATCTTGCGCAAAACCGCCAACCTGCACCTTGGTAATCAAAGCGTCTTGAAAATCGGCAAAGTTGCTTTCCAGGATTCTCTCGACCGCCAACGCAAACTTGAAAGCTATATGAGCCAGGACCAGGACATCGGTCTTTCAATGAGTGACGGCATCTCAAACCAGACCGCATCCACAGACGCGCCAGTAGATTATCAAACTTACCTTAACAGCACAATTAACTAATATTTAAACATAAAAGGAGGTTGAAAAATGAAAACATTATTAATCATCATCGCCGCAGTCTTAAGTCTCTCATTCTGCAGCATCGAAGCTCAAGCCGGACGCAACACTGAACGCCTTATCCAATCAATCCGCCAACAGCAAAGAGCCGCTGAAAAACAGATTGTCACAATATGGATGTCAGGACAACGTGATAAAGAGTTCGAAGTAGTCCTCGCTGACTATGTAGCTCGCGAAGTACGTTACCGCGCAATGACTGGCGAAACTAATACCGGCAGTCTGCTTTCAGCAGTTAATCATGATAAAAACGCTAAACTTGATAAACCTATCCATCTTGGTCGCCTCATCGTTCTGGAATACTTCAAACGCAAAGGGATCAATTTGAAAGATAAATCATTCGTCAAAGGCACTTATCAAATTGGTTTAAGATAAGCGGGAGGATGTTCTAATGTTCATGCAAAAATGGGGAGCCCGCCTAACCGGGCTTATAATCGGAGCAAGTATCATACTGATATTCAGAAGTAATATAGACTTCAAAGAGTTCTTCTTTATGACTTACAACAAAGTGGGAATCACAATTATAGCTTTGCTCCCACTCGCAATATGGGCAGTTTTCACCGCAGTACAAGCAGAAAAACATAATGATGTGACTCTATCGTATATCGGAACTACCGCCCAGCGCGTAGGCTTGCTCGGAACAGTCATCGGAATAGTCGCGGCAACGCTCGCCATCGGCAGCAAGCTCAATTCAGGAGCCGCGGCGGCTGTTACAGGAGCTCTCCCAGCGGTTGGACAAGCCATGATTAGTACCGCGGTAGGTTTTATCATCGCGATAACTTGCGATTTTTTCCGCTACATTAACGTTCGTCAAGAAACCCAGGAGAAATAAAATGTCTTTTCTAAAGCATGCGGCAAAATCATTTGAAACAAATGGAACCGAGGGGATGCTGGACGTAATTCTCGGCTGTACCTTAGTTTTTATTTTGCTCTCAAGCCTGATTCAAGTCGGACAGGCGCAAGCTCAGGAAAAGACCCTGCCGGCAATGAATCTAAGCAAAACAAGTTCGCAGCAAGCCGGTTCAACACAAATCAAAAAAACAAATATAAGTATTAAAAAAGTAAATAGCAAAATGAAGCTATATCTGGATTCACAAGTAATTACGCCCGGCGACCTGAAGAACAGATTACAGAATCTAAAGGGAATCGGACAAGTTGCTTTGCGCAGAGATAAAGATATTCCCTGCGCCTGGGAAGATAAAATCATAATAATATGCCAGGAGTCCGGTATAGATCGCGTTTCAATCGTTGTCGGAGTAAATAATAAATAATGGAGGTAAAATCATGGGTATCATAAGAAAGACATTTACATTCTGGCTGATAATAGGTATTATTGCCGCAGTCCTAGTAGCTCTAGTTATGCCAAAATTGAAAGATAGAGTTCTCGAAAAGATTCCTGGACGGGATGAAGCCGTAAAAATTGTACAGCAGGCTAAAACAGCAATTAAAGCTTTTCAATCCAAACAGGAAATTAAACACGTAGTTCAAGACGACATCAAAGAAGAAAGCATAGACGAACCAGCGCCTCAAGTCGCTGTTCAGGATTCTGTCAAGGATCGTGACGACAAACTTTTCAAACGTCAATGCGCTATTCTTGATGATCTAATCTAAGGGATTTCACTATGAAACGCAATACTGCAAAAATATTAATAACATCAGTAGTAGCTTTGTTTATTGTATTTTTCCTGCTCGTGAATCTGGCACAGACTATTCCGCAGGCTGTGCCGGTAGCAGCAAAAAAGGAAATCAGTATTGACCTAGTAATCGAAAAAAAGAAAGTAAAGATCCCTAAACCCAAAGTAAAAGTATTATCGAAGTCTAAAATAAAAATGCGCAAAGCTCCGTTATCATCATTATCAAAAAAAGAGATTTTGAACGGGGCTTTGCCTCCTATCAGCGCCAATTATCGTGAGCATCTGGGATTCAGAAGATATGCCAACGCAATGCACGCTAGGGGCGCAAGATTTTATATTCTCGGAAGTTCCAAAAAACAGATATATGAAATAAATTTATCCTCAAGATCACTCCGCGCAGTTTCAGCGGCAGACATTATCAATAAAAACTTCAGTCCCCGCACCCGGCTGATTGAAGATGAGCCGGCTCTACAGTATTTC
>JAHOYW010000096.1 GCA_019038735.1 Victivallales bacterium
CGCCAAGCTTAAAGGCATTAATCATACCGCCGAATTTATCATCAACGACACTACGGTCATAACCGGCAATTTCAAAAGCCTTGTACATGACTTCAGGACGGTGATTACGAATCGCGCCGCTTGAAAGCTCAATACCATTGCAGACAATGTCGTATTGAAATGCTAAAATATCCAATGGATATTTATTCAGCAAAGCATCCATTCCGCCTTGTGGCATGGAAAATGGATTATGACTGAAACCAATTTTGCCAGTTTCTTCGTCCGGCTCGAACATCGGAAAGTCAACGATCCAGCAGAATTTAAAAACGTTTGGATCGATCAAGTCTAATTGTTTACCAAGTTCACTAATGACGTGACCGCCAATATTCATAACTTCTTTTTCTTTGTCAGCTAAGAAGAACAAAGCATCGCCGACTTCAATTCCGCCATCAGCTTTGAGTTGGTCGAGAGCTTCACGGCTGAGGAATTTGGCAATCGGGCTTTTTTCGCCTTCTTCGTTCCAAATAATATATGCCATGCCTTTAGCACCGACCGATTGAGCGAACTTAATCATGTCGTCAAAGAATTTACGGGATCGGTCAGCAACGCCCGGGGCTTTGATCGCACGGACAACGCCGCCTTTGGCAACAACTCCGGCAAAAGCTTTGAAATCGCAGTCACGGAAAGATTCTGTTACGTCAATCATTTCCAGCGGGTTGCGCAGGTCAGGCTTGTCGCTTCCGTAACGGCGCATAGCTTCGAGATAAGGAATACGTGTAAATGGTGCTTTCTCAACTTCTTTTTTGCTGAATTTATCGAAAATATCATCAAATAAATCTTCGATAACTGTAAAAATATCATCTTGAGTTACAAAACTCATTTCCATATCAAGCTGATAAAACTCTCCCGGCGAACGGTCAGCGCGGGCATCTTCGTCACGGAAACATGGTGCTATCTGAAAATATTTATCAAAACCGGCAACCATCAACAATTGTTTAAACTGCTGCGGAGCCTGTGGTAAAGCATAAAATTTTCCGGGATGTAAACGGCTTGGTACAAGATAATCACGAGCACCTTCAGGAGAACTCGCGGTTAAAATAGGTGTTTGGAATTCCTGAAAATCTTTTCCGCAAAGATGAGCGCGAATGGCGGCAATCACATTTGAACGTAAAATAATGTTATTATGCAGTTTTTCACGACGCAGGTCGAGGAAACGATATTTCAAACGTGTCGCTTCAGGAGTTTGTTCCTCTTTTGCAATCTGGAACGGAATTTGATCAGCGGGACCGAGAATTTCCATTGCTATAGCCGCGACTTCGATTTCACCGGTACGTAATCTAGGATTGACGGTTTCTTCGATACGGGCAACAACTTTGCCCTCAAAACATATAACTGTCTCAATGCGCCAGCGTTCCAGTTCCTGATAAAAATCACATTCAGGATCAATCACAATCTGAGTTAATCCATAATGGTCACGCAGATCAATAAAAATTACGCCGCCATGGTCGCGGACACTATGAATCCAGCCTGATAAACGGACAGTTTCACCAACATCGCCTTTACGCAAATCAGCGCAAGTGTGAGTTCTATATTTGCTCATAAGTTTTTCTCTATTTTTTATATTAAATGTTTATAAACCACAAAGAAATAATCTAGCACATTTTTTCAAAAATTCCCCCTAATCTTACAAAAAAAGGTAAAATTAATTAACAGCAGGATATGAACTGGAAATAAAAATCCTGGTTGATAGTTCAAAAACTGTTGATAAACTGAAAATTCTGCGCGAAGCGCTTTGCGCAGAATTACATTTGCCGGGAAAAATCAATTTGCATAATTAAGCTTGACGAGTTATACTTTTTATGTAAGCCTCGGACTTTCTTCTCTCATCCTTTAGCGATGATGCAGGAACCGGGGCATTCTTTTTATATATTTACTTCTTTTTCTTTGGACTTGCTCCTAGTTTTTTTGCCATGGCGTCTATGTCCAGGAGGTCTATGTTCATGGTTGAAATAACCATGTCGTCGAGATTTAGATTGCGTGCTGCTTCGAGTGCGACAATTGTATTGCCGCCGACTCCGCGCATGGCTTCGTTACGCAGTTTTTCGCCTTCGGCTTCGGCTTTTTTGATTAATAATTGACCTTTGGCATCATTCTGGGCGGCGAGTAGATCCGCGTCCGCGTTCTTTTTGGTGGCGAAACTTTCATAATCAGCTTTGATTTTAGTGATTTGACGGTTTGCCAGAGCTTCCATTCTGATTAAAGCGGCACCCTGTTCCTGTCTGATGATTGCTAATCTTTTTGCGGTTTCCGCGACGATGACCTGAGTTTTTCCGCTCATTCCTTCGGCTTTTGCCATAGAGATATTGAGCTGGACTTCCTGGTCGGCAAGTTTTTTACGCTGAATCTTTTTTTCGTACTCAGGGTCAAACTGAACATTTTTTATCAGGACATCAACAACTTCAACATAGTTGTCAACTAAAGTTTCCTGTAGTTTTTCCTGAACTTGGACTGCTTTTTCACGTCGTTTTGCCGGATCATAAAAATCTTCCGTTTCCATTTCTCCAAACTGAGCTATACAGGCATCTTTCGCCTCGGTTCTGACGATAGTCTTGTATTTGATACCGCTACCGGTATTCTGATACAATTTATGTGCCCTATCTTTCAGTATCCGATATTTTACGGTAACGTCAACCGAGACTGCGTAACCATCTGCGGACTGCACTTCCACATCATCGCGCCCCTTGCGGTCGCCGTAATTTACGTTTCTAGTCATTTCCAAAGCCTGAACTGTGGAATCGAATAGAGTCCATGAATGTAATGGTCCGACATTCCAATGCCAGCCCGGTTTAAAATCTTCTTTCACGACACCGCGTTTACCCATTACAGCGTATTCCTTGGTCATTACTCCGACCTTGCCGACTGGGACAAAAATGACTGTGGTATTTAACAAAAACCAAAATCCGGCAACGGCTAAGATGATTACAATTGAAGCAATTTTAATAAATTTCATATTTTTTATCCTTATTATTTAGCTACTATAGTGGCAGCGGAATTTTGCAAGCGCAAGTGTTCAAATTTTCTAACTCCCGGATCGATTGCGTAAGGACGACCGGAGAATTTAATATTCTTCAGTTTCTTCGCGTACTCCAGTTTGACCATATTTACTCCGCCTTCGCCTTCAAGAGCTTTTTTCATGGCTTGGATCCCTTCGGCTTCAGCTTTTTTCGCAGCCAGGATTGCTCCGGCTTTTTTCTGACTCTCATACAAACGCGCTTCCGCGCCAATTGTTATTTTATCATAATAAGCATCCGCCGCCTTGCGGATTTTTTCGCCTTGAGCTTTCGAAGCAATAACTTTTTCGCTCATTTTTCCCTCGAACTGCTCGACCGCGACATTTTTCTTATTAGTTGTCTGAACGACTTCGGTGTGCTGACGTTGTTTAGCGGCGTTTGCTTTGGATTTTTCTTCCAGCACAGCCTGATCGGCGAGTTTTTTCTTTTTAATCATTTCCTCGTATTCTTTATAAAAACGCGGTTTTTGCGGAACAATGCTATCAATTCTAATACCAAATTTTTTAGTTAATTTGTCATTAATCATTTTTTTCGCGTTGGCGATTTTCCCTTGACGCTTGCCGGAATCATAAAACTCTTCGGTAGAAAGTTCACCCAGATTATTGCGGCATATTGACCTAACATAATCCCGTGCCCATTTTTCTTTATATTCGTTTCCAGGACCGGAAGTGTTAATTACATCAATCACTTGGTCAGGCTCAATTTTGAATTGGACAATCAAAGGAACATAAACATCAGAACCATCAATAGTCTTGATTTTTAATTCAGAATTCGGAGTTCCCGGAGCGGAGTCCGTCATATCCAAAGTCTGTAATGTCTTGTCCAAAACATAAAAGGAATTAGTAATGCCGTTGTAAACGGTTACCCCGGTATTAAGAACTGTCATCTTGCCGGTTCTTTTGTTCAATAATACTCCGACCTGTTCACCGCTGACACGTCCTAAACGGAAGGAGCTCAGGGCAAATATCAGGATTAGGAAAAACGCGATCAGTATCCATGCAGAGGAACCTCGAAAAGCCTTTTTTAACAGAATTGGCAAATCCACTTGAGGTGGTGTTTGCTGCTGTTGGGTGAAATTCAATTTTGTGTTCATTAATGCTCCCTTTTTTGTGTTTATATGTTTAATTTGTCTCTAATATATACTAGAGCTTAAAAGATTCAAGCCGATTTCATAATGCCCATCTAAGCCACATGGTTTCAATGATAATTATAAGAAATACTAGAGGGAAACCGGCGCGGCAGCAGAGGTCTAGTTTATATGACTGCTTTGTTTTTCCATGCCTGGTTAAAGCTGATGTCGTTAAATTTTGCACCAGACTTAAAAATACCAGGATAGTGGATGCTAGAATAAAATAATCCAAACTTGTCAGATATGATAAGCGCGGAAGAATAGTATCAGCGGAAAAGCGATAGGCGATCAATGTCAACATAGAGGTTATTGAAATGCCTACATTGCTCGCGACATTGAGCGGATCCATCCAGAATACCGCCCAGGACATCATTACAATCATTACGAGAGGTAAAATCATTTTTGCCACATAATAGGCTTTTAATCGCTTTGCGAAGAATGAAAATGTTATTGACGGACGTTGTGCGAAATTTTTCAATACAAATGGTTTGATTTCTTCTTTCCATCCTGAAATCTTCCAATCCGCAATCGAAAGTTTATCTGATATTCCTGAAAGATTATCGTCGTGCGTGACAAACTGGACTTTTGTCGGTGGTTCTCCAACTACAGAGACTAACTTAAAAGATATTTTTTGCTTATCGAAAGGAAATGTTTTCAACTTAAGTGCCTGTGAAAAAACTCCCCAGCCAGCTTGAACATAAATAACTTTTCCGTCAGGCATTATTCTAACCATATCAGGAAGAGTTTTATAAACCTTTCGCTGATTAATGATTTGTATATTCGGATGCCATATTTCTGATAATTTTTTTCTTAAAGGGCTTGGATTTTTATGTACTAGACGTTTATCATACCAGCTAATTACATAAAAAAAACGTGCGTCAAAGCTTTGTGCTGATGTGTTTATGAAATCCAGATCCGCAACGTAAAAACCTGTCTTCAGTTTTACAGGTCGTTCACCAGGCGGTAAGCCAACATCTGTTGCAAACAAAGACAGGCAAGATAATTGCAAGACTAAAAAATAGAATAAAAATTTCATAATTTAACTCCTGATTCAGTTAAGTTGACATCCTTTCCATTGACTCTAATATATACAAATCAATACAATTTTCAAGATAATATAATTTTTACTTGAATTATACTTGCATTCAGGTAAAACGACAATAATATTAAGTATAACCTTTCACAGAAGAAGAGTAATTTATGGCTTACAAAAAAAATAAAATTATATACTTAAGCGGTCCGATCATGGATGAACATTCCGGTCACGCCCGCGAATGGCGCGAAAGTGCTAAAAAAATATTGGACAAACAATTTAAACCCCTTGACCCGATGCGTCGAAAATTTGTTGACCGCGAAGTCGACAGTTCCAATGAAATTGTTGAGTTCGATTTACAGGACATACGCGATGCCGACATTATTCTGGTCAATTATAACAAAGCAAGTATCGGTACAAGTATGGAAATATTCTATGCCGCACACGATCTTGGAAAATTCGTAGTGGCTTTTTCTCCATTTGAATTTAAAGACTGTAGTCCGTGGATGGTTCGCTATTGCACAAAAATCCTTCCTTCACTCGAGGATGCTTGCGAATACATCAATACGCACTTTTGTCATGTGGAGGAATACTAAAAAAACTAAGCAGTACGGGAGGAGCATGAAAACAATATTATATTATTTTAGTGGTACTGGTAATACTTTAATGTTGGCTCGTTTACTGGCGAAACAACTCGGTGATACTAAAATTATTAATGTAGTATCCTGTAATGATTCCATTGTTACTCCTCAAGCTGATGTGGTTGGAATACTATTTCCTGTGTATGCTTTTGGTGCTCCCAGAATTATCCATGATTTCATAAATAACAATTTACAAATAACTGATAATACTTACGTTTTTTCTTTGACAAACTACGCCAGCGCTGGTGGTCCAAGTGCCTTAAAGCAAGTCAATACGCTATTAGCCGCTAAAGGAATTCAATTAAATGCAGGTTTTGGAGTTCCCATGCCGTCAAACTACATTCCATTCAGCGGAGCTGAAAGTCAGGACAAGCAAAACAGGCGTTTTCTCGTCTCTGCAGAAAAAATCAATTCAATAGCCAAAATAATTAAAGAACGCCCTGAAAAATACTTTTATAAAAAAACTTGTATCTTTTGTTTTATAACTAATATTTTTTATAGAATTTTTATGAAAAAATGTGTAAGAGATGTTAGAAAAAATTATGTCAATGATAATTGTACCGCTTGCGGGCTTTGCGTAAAAGTTTGTCCGACACAGAATATAAAAATGGTCGATAAGCGCCCGACATGGGGTGATGATTGTGAGCAATGTTTGGCTTGCCTACAGTGGTGTCCATCTATGGCGATTCAACGCAAAGGTGTTCCTGAAAATCGGCTTCGCTATCAAAATCCAGGCATTGATGTTCAAGATTTAATCAAAGATATGCACGGTTAGAAAGGATAATATTAATTTTTTAAAGAGCTTCTAAAATATGAAAACAATACTTTATTATTTCAGCGGTACCGGCAATACCTTGATGTTAGCGCGTTTACTGGCGGAAGAACTCGGTGATACTGAAATTATCAACATCGCCGGCTGTAATGATTCCACTCCTGACCGGAAAGCTGACGCAATTGGTATATTGTACCCGGTGTATGCCTGCGGATTACCTAAAATGATGTGCGATTTTGTGAAAAATAATTTAGCTGTAAAGGCTGATACTTATGTCTTCTCGTTAACGAATTACGCCAGCTTCGGTGGTCCCGCGTCTTTGCATCAGCTAAAAGATGTTTTGCGGTCAAGAGACCGTAAACTACATGCCGGATTCGGACTTAGTATGCCTCCCAACGATATTATGATTTGCGGAGCGGAAAGTCAGGAAAAGCAAACTAAACACTTTAGTGAAGCGGCTGCAGGAATTAAAACAATAGCTCAAACCATTAGAGAAAGACCTGAAAATTATTTTTATCACAAAGGCAGGATTCCACTGTTTTTAGCTTGGCTTTGTTATAAGTTTTTTTTCTGGTACTGTACAAGAGAGTTTAAAAAGTTTTATGTCAATAATAATTGTATTTCCTGTGGGATTTGTGTAAAAATATGCCCGACTGAGAATATCAAACTGGTCAATGAACGTCCAGTCTGGGGGAAAAATTGTGAACAATGTCTAGCTTGTCTGCAATGGTGTCCGGCAGTCGCGATTCATCGCAAAGGTATTCCTGAAACTCGAAGCCATTACCACAATCCGACAGTTAAGGCTCAGGATTTAATCAAAGATATGCAAAGGTAGACAGGATGCAGGCAAAATATATATTAGCATTGGATTCAAGCACAAGCAGTTCACGAGCAATAATTTTTGATCGTGAAAGCAATATTGTAGCTCTGGAACAATACGAATTTGAGCAGATTTATCCTCAGTCAGGCTGGGTGGAACATGATCCGCTGGAAATCTGGAAACTACAACAAAAAGCCATAAAAGAAGTTCTCCGCAAAGCTGAACTTAAATATGAGAATATCGCCGCGATCGGCATCACTAATCAGCGTGAGACAACTGTTGTCTGGGACAAACATAGCGGCAAGCCAGTTTATAACGCCATAGTCTGGCAGTGTCGTCGTAGCGCGAATGAATGCGAAAAGCTTATTGAAGATGGTTTGAACGATTATGTCAAAGAAAATACTGGCTTATTAATTGATGCCTACTTTTCCGGAAGCAAGATAAAATGGATTCTTGACAATGTAAAGGGTGCAAGAAAACAAGCCGAAAACGGAGATTTGCTGTTCGGCACTATTGACACTTGGATTCTCTGGAAGCTGACTGGCGGAAAAGTTCACGCTACGGATTACAGCAATGCTTCCAGGACGATGCTTTACAATATTAAAAAACTTCAATGGGATAAGAAATTACTTGATGTTTTAGATATTCCTGCAAAGATGCTTCCTGAAGTAAAAGCTTCAAGCGGAATTTTCGGCTATAGCGATGAAGCGATTCCGATTGGTGGAATCGCCGGAGATCAGCAGGCCGCGATGTTCGGACACGGCTGTTTTTATCAGGGCATGGCTAAAAATACTTATGGTACAGGATGTTTTATGCTCTTGAATACCGGAGACAAAAAGATAAAATCAAAAAACGGCTTGATTTCAACCCTGCTCGCGACTGATTCAGATATTCCGCAATACGCCCTTGAGGGTAGCGTGTTTATGGGTGGAGCTACCATCCAATGGTTGAGAGATGAACTTCAAATAGTGGAAAACTCCAGTGAAGTTGGAGAGTTAGCTTCACAAGTTGATGATACTGGGGGCGTTTATCTGGTTCCTGCATTTACCGGGCTCGGCGCACCATATTGGGACATGTACGCCCGCGGCACCATAGTTGGAATGACCCGCGGCACCAATCGCAAGCACATAATTCGTGCCGCCGAAGAAGCTATCGCCTATCAGAATCGCGATATTCTTGAAGCTGTTGAACAAGACGCTGACATAAAAGTCGCCAGTTTGAAAATTGACGGCGGAGCTTCCAGAGATGAATTTCTGATGCAGTTTCAAACCGATATTCTCGGAATCAGTTTGGAACGTCCACAAATGCAGGAAGTTACCGCATGGGGCGCGGCAATGCTGGCAGGTTTAGCTGTCGGCTATTGGAAAAGCAAAGATGACATTATCAGCCGCCAGAAAAAACATAAATCATTCTCGCCACAAATGCCCGAAGAAAGCAGGATTAAGCTCTATGACGGCTGGAAGCGTGCCGTGAATCACTCTCGTGGCTGGGCTATAAAAAGCTGAAAATAGATAAAATCAAATTGAATATCTGTGTCTTTTTCTTTAATATCGGGCTGGAAAATTATTGTTTTTGGTGTAGATTATTGTACTTGTAATTGAAACTTTATTAGTAAAAGGGAAATATACGTGATATATAATAATAAAATTCTGGAAGAAATATCTACTCCGCCCTTGATTATAGAACAAGAATTATTCCTCATGAAATTTGCAGAAAATGAGGAAGAAATTAGAGCAGCAATGAGTTTGCGCTATGAGGTGTTTAACATTGAACAGGGTAAAGGATTAGAATCCGCTGAACATGACGAAATCGACTGTGATGAGTTTGATGAATTTTGCCTGCATTTGATTATTGTAGAAAAGAAAACTTCACGGATAGTCGGAACTTACCGGGTTAATCCCGGTCCCGTAGCTAGAACTAAGCTTGGATTTTATGCGGCTCGTGAATATAATATTGTAGGCCTTAATGAACTGCAAGATGAAATCTTAGAAGTAGGACGTTCATGTGTACATCCTGAATACCGTAGCGGCGCGGTTATAGGACTGTTATGGAGTGGGATTAGTGGTACTTTGGTTCGTGCCGGACTGCACTATACGCTTGGCTGTGTCAGTCTGGATGCAACTGATCCTAACGTGGGTTGGGCTTTATATGAGCATTTCAAGCTTCGTGATAAATTGAGTGATCAACTCAAAGCGACTCCTGGAGCTGGTTTTGAACTTCCACCGGCTAATCAGGAAAAAGTAGATGAGTTACTAGAGAATAAAGTTGCCCTGCTGAAGCATATTCCTTCATTGTTTAAAGGTTATTTGCGTTTGGGCGTGAAAATCTGTGGAGTGCCTATTTGGGATAAAGAATTTGGAACGATAGATTTTCTCATCTTACTGAATTATCAAACTATGCCTGAAAAATATTTAAAACATTTTTTTAAAGAATTTCTGTAAAGAATATCTATAGGGGAGAAGTCTTTTTTTATGACAATGATTAGAAGGATATGCAAAGCATCTATGCTTGTCGGATGGTTGTTTATTATATGGATAGCTTTGGCTATGTTTAATATAGGAAGCTATTGGGGCGCACAACGGAGGCTGGCGAAAGTTTCGAGAGTCTGGGGTAAAGGGATAGCCTGGATTTTTGGTATAAAAATAAAAGTAAACGGCTACAATAACAGCTTCAAAGAAGGTTTGATTATTTCTAATCACACCGGTTATGTTGATATATTGGTTCACGCGGCTGTCTGGCCCTTGAGATTCGCATCCAAAGCTTCAATAAGAAAATGGCCGTTTATTGGCTGGTTTATTGGAACCGGGCGACCAATATGGGTTGATCGCACATCACGGCAGAAATCAAAAATTGCCGCAAAACAATTCAATGATTCCATGGAAAACGGTATTTTACTTCTAGTTTATCCAGAAGGTACCAGTACTGATGGCAAGGCTGGAATGTTGAAATTTAAGTCAACTCCTTTTCAAGCGGCTGTTACTGGGGATAACTGGATATTACCTACAATAATTCATTATGGAGATACTCCGGACGGTAAATCAATCGCTTGGTATGAGGATATGACTTTACTTCCGCATTTATGGCGTATACTCGGGTATAAAAAAATAGACGCTGAAGTAACAATTTTGAAGCCTTTCAAACCGGAAGGTCGTAATCGCAAAGAGCTTGCGATGTTTGCTCAGGAAAAAATGAAAGAAGAATATAAAAAGATTTTCAAAATTTAACACAGGGAGAAACTATGAGTTTAAATGTTTTTAAGAAAGCACTGTTGGATGCCTGGAATATGTTAATTGATTTTTCTTTGCCATTTTTGAAAAATGATGAAGAAGATATGGTAAAAACAGAAAGTACAGTAATTTTGACTCAAGGATTTTTCCCTATTGTCGGTGTTATTTGTGCTTTGGTGGCATTATTAATCTGGGCAATACTTAGCGCAATTTTGCATCCAATACCGGCTGCCGGTATATTTGCCGCAGTTCTTACATATTTTTCTATCTACAAAGACAGCGGACGTGGTTTAGCGGGAATTATGTCGCTGACTTCCTTAAAGCATAAAGATACTTCACTCGAACAAGGCTTATCTGACTTACCTGATGGTATTGCTGATATAAATAACCCGACAGCGACATTAACTATGGTACTGGTGGTTTTATTTAAACTTTTTGCCTTTTCGCTGATGGCATTTTATGGATATATTTACTGGTTGGCGGCAATATTTATTTTGGAGTTTGCCATTGAAGGAGATTTAGCGGCTTTGCCTTCAATTCAAAACGGACAGCCCTTGCTGGCGATTAAAAAAAGTAAACAACGTTATATTTGGTTTACTGCCGGTTTTCTGGTTTTATTTGTTTTATTCAAGGCATGGGTAGCAAGTTTACTTTTGTTTGCCGCGGCATTTGGATTCAGTTATGCCATTAAAGTTTACTGCAATGACAGACTAAAAGGTGTTGACGGAAAAATTATTGGTCTGGTAGCGTACATTTTTGAACTTTTTGCGCTGTTGCTGGGAGTAATACTTTTGACCAAAGGACAAGTAATTCCATCATAGCCGCTCTGAAGGAGAGATAGGATGATTTTAAAAAAAATCTTTTTCCAAATCTTTTTCTGCTTTGGAATTATTGTCGCAATACAGGCGGGTGATTTCAAACGCTTATATCGTACCGGCTTGCGTCAGCTCAACAGCCATGATTTTGATGGAGCTTTGGTTTCATTCAAAAAAGCTCTCGCTAAAGCGGAATTATCTGATGAAGAAGTGACAATCCTGTTTGCCATCGCTAACGTTTATTCCAGACAGAAAAAATATAAAGCCGCGCAAAATTGGCTAATACGAATTCTGGATATACCTGATTTAAAACCCAAAGATAAAATCAGTATATACCAGCGTAGGCTAAGTTATTCAATTGCCCGCAAACGCTATGATGATGCTTTAGATGATATAAGAACAGCCTTGAAGAGCGTCAATAATAATGAAGATAAAATATATTTTCTTCTTAAGCGCGCCAATGTTTTTGAATTACAAAAAGATTATTCGAAAGCTTCTGAAACTCTACAGGATTGCATAAAAATATGTAAAAGCGGATCGCCGCAATGGCAGAAGGTTCAGCAACAGCTTATCTCTGCCCTTTTCAAGCAAAAAAAATATGCGAAAATTCTAGCACTTGTGCATGAAATGGAAATCTTTGAATGGGAAACAAGAGCAAGGCAGCTTGTTGCCTATCACGCGGGTTTATCTGCGATGAAGCTGGGAAAATATAAACTGGCGATAAGCTGGTTTAAACGGATGCCGGATGAAGGACAAGCGTGGCTGATTTATTCCAAAAATATTCAGCTTGGTAATTCTTGGAAAAAACTTAATGAATATGAAAAAGCATATAAATATTTTGAGATTATTCATAAAAATACCAAACTGCAGAATTATTATCGCGCGAACGGTCTTTGGATGATGGCTGATATACGTTATTTACAAAAAAGATTCCCTGATGCAAAAAACTTGTGTGAAAAGCTTAAAAAATTCCCCAAAGCATCAAAAAATCAAATGAAAAGAGCCGACAGGCTTATTGAACGAATGAAAAAATAAAACCCTATCTTTTAAAGACCTTAGTGCGCATTGAGCTTGGTGGAACACCGCGATGTCTTTTAAATATTTTTGAAAAGTGGTAAATATCGCTCCAACCGACTTTTTCCGCAATATCGACAATTTGCAGATTATTATCTTTAAGTAAAATCTCCGCTTCATGCAAGCGGTATTCTATCAAGCATTTTCCCGGAGATAGTCCGAACCAGCGTTTAAACTCAGACGAAAGATGCGGAGAAGAAATTGAAAACCGACGAGCTATTTTTGCCAGTGGCAAAGCTTTATGGTAGTTGTTTTCAATATATTCTTTTATGGCAATCATCCGCTCAGGTATCTGGATTTTATCTTTATCCTCGACTCCCGCCCTGACAATTTTTCTGACAAATATTTCAAACATATCACGGATAATTAATATGTCTGGTGATATTGCAGATATTTCATTATCAAGTTCTACTAATAATTGCTCAACTATTTGAGCAGGAGGAGAGATTACTTGAAAAGGACGTAAACCGGCAAGACGCAAGATTTCACAGGCTTCAGAACCATCAAAATGAATCCATGAATGCTTCCATGGAGCATCAGCATTGCCATAGTAATGTCCGCACTTGTCCCAATAAATCAAGGAGCCAGCAGCTACTGTTAAAAATTCATCTCTTATATTGACAATAACCTTGTCATGAAAAAACATTAGTAATGAATCTCCTGTTCCTCCGGGACGGTTGACTATTCCCGGCGGCATGGCTTCACACACACCAATGCCGTTAATGACAACTTTTTTTGATTTTATTGGAATTCTATAAGAATGTTTGAATGATTTTATGTTTTTCATAAGAAAATACAAATTTTTCATATAATAATACATTTAATTTATACATAAAGAGACTATAATAC
>JAHOYW010000129.1 GCA_019038735.1 Victivallales bacterium
TGTTAATGAGCGTGAGTAGAGCGAAAGGCAAAACACTACTATTTATTTTATTTTTCGCTGTATCGCTAATATGCCAGGCTGGCAATTATGAACTTAGCTCTATCGAGATTATTGACGGAGATACAATAAAAGCTGATATACATCTCGGTTTTGACATTGTACTCAAAAAGCAATCAATCAGATTATCCGGTATTGATACCCCTGAAATCCGCACAAGAAATTTGCTTGAGAAAGAAGCCGGATTGCTCGTTAAAAAATGGCTGATTGTGCAAGTTGAGAACGGTAAAAGTTTTAAGTTGGTGACATCAAAAAAAGAACGAGGCAAATTCGGAAGACCGCTCGGCATTCTTTTCATTGACGGTGTTGACTTATGCCGGCTCATGTTGATCAACAAATACGCTGTTTCTATTTTGGCAAAACCAAGCCAGACTGGCTTCCCAGCCAGCTAGAATACTTAATCAAACAATTAAAAAAGGAGTAGTAAAATGAAAAAGTCTTTAATCCGTGTCAGTCTGTGTACATCCGTGTACATCTGTGTCCTAACCACTTCCGGCTGTCGAACTAACAATATCAAGAGGGAAATAGTCAAATTTCAAAAAGACGGCAAAACTCCGGTGAGTCGCGAGAAATACTACGACACTTCTCACGGCTGGAATTTTTTTAGTGCCGCAAAAGGTAAATCTTTCCTCAATCCCAGTTTTTCCGTAGTCGGGAAATAAGCCGGGAACGAGGGGCACCAGTCCCGCATTTTTAAAGCCGGATTAAACCCCGGCTTTTTTTACGCTTAATTTTTCAGCATCCATCCAACATATTTCAAGTAATTAATAGTACCGTCATCATTAACTGGTGCGCCTGCGGTGATATCTTCTTGAATTTTCTCGACAGTAACAGTACTGGAACCAGTTTTTTTAAGAACTATTACCAGTTCGTCAATTGTCAACGCTACTAATTTAAAGCTTTTCTTTTCATTCATAAACAATGTCCACTTTTTGTCCACTTTTGGCGCAGATATAGGCTTTTAACCTTATTTATTGCCATCGCTTGAGCTCAACGAGCGGCTATTCGAATCCCTCTCTCTCCGCCATCCTTCGCTCTGAATTTGACCGCAAGGACAATTTCAGAGCGAAGGATGGCGGCCTCCGAAGCTTTAGCGAAGGTGGCTACTAACAAAATTCAGAGCTATGGATGGCAGACCATGCACTACACATACATTATCGAAAGTATAAATAATCCAGGAAAACGTTATATTGGGCATTCTTCAGATCTTCGCCAGAGAATAAAAGACCATAATACTGGTGCATGTAAAGCAAGCGCAAGATATCGTCCATGAAAATTGCTTATATATACTGCTTTTAATGAACTTGATACCGCAATAGCTTTCGAAAAATACCTTAAAAGCGGATCGGGACACGCATTCGCGAAACGGCATTATTCATAACAAAAAACTCTCTGGACGGAAGAACAGTCTCCAGCACTACAGATTGCTCTATGATGGACAGGGAAAAGATTCATGATCGGACTCAATTTAGGCTGAGTTCATAGTGCATTCACACTGTATTCATGCCGTTTTCATGGTGTGTTTATGGGGTAGGAGCCAACTGGGTCTGAAGCCGTTAACGATCTAGACCTTGTCGTTTTCTTTTTTGATAAATAACAATTGACGATATAGCACACGCCAACAAGGCTATATAAAGCCCAACTTGGCAACCTGCAAGAGCTTTAGGTATTGCTATATTTTTCCTATATTCCCAACGTGTTGCTTGGTATTTCACTTCTGGCGACTCTACGGCTTGCTGTACGATAGAAGAGCCTCTCCATCCCTCATATGAATAACCTAAACTAGAGATAGTTATACACGAGAGCAAAACACAAACAGCCAAGATTATGACGTGTGGGCGATTAAATACTTTTAGTTTATCAATTAGCCATGACAGTAGCACGACATAGGTTCCGCTGAAAATAAACACTGCAATTAAAATAACAAAAGGATGACTATGTTGAGTTATACCGAGTTGTTCCAAGATAATAAAAGGAATGTAACCAATTATTGATCCAATTATTAACCCGATTGCTAATCCTCGAATTTCAAAACCAGGCAAGATATAAAGAAGGGCAGTGAATAATATCCATAAGCCAACAAAAATAACTCGATTTATTTTCATAAGATAATTCATCCTTTACATAAAAATAACATTAAAATCAAAAATGCAAACAATTAATTTCCAAACACTTTAGCCATTGAGTAACTCCTATTTATTCATACATTAGGCTCGTATTTTACTATGCTCCAGAAGTATTGAAAATCCAATAAAAAATACAGCTTTTCTTATGTTTTTATGATGTTTTCATTGAAAAAAGATAGGGTTTTAGTCTTTTTTGCTTCTTTTTGGAAAAACAGCATTCTCATATATGGACGGTATATATTGTAAGCTTTCTATCGTAGATAAACATAGTGCAGGGATTTTAAGTAAAAATAGGCTCAAAATTTGTTTTTTATACAAATTTTTCCGCTTAAATCAAGAAATATTATAAAAAAATATCTATTTGACATGACATAAGCAATAAAACGGTTTATCTTATGGTGCTTAAGTTACTATTATATAAAGATAGATTTAAATAACAACAGGAGTGATTTCATGCAAGTACCATTACTTGATTTTAAAAAACAATACCAGGGCTTGAAAGAAGAAATCTTAAAAGAAATCAGCGATGTTTGCGATTCTCAACATTTTGTTCTTGGCGATAAAGTTCAGAAACTGGAAAAAGAAATAGCTGAATACTGCAATGCTGAATTTGCCTGCGGTGTAACTTCCGGGTCGGATGCGCTGATTATCTCCTTGATGGTCGAAGATATCGGTGCCGGCGATGAAGTCATTACTACTCCATTTACATTTTTTGCCACAGTCGGCGCTATCTGCCGGGTCGGAGCGACTCCGGTATTTGTTGATGTCGATCCTGATACTTTTAATATTGATCCAGCTAAAATAGAAGAAAAAATCACTTCAAAAACTAAAGCAATTATTCCGGTTCACCTCTTTGGACAATGTTGTGACATGGATGCAATCAACTCTATTGCGAAAAAACATGAGCTCATCGTTATTGAAGATGCCTGCCAGTCTATCGGAGCTGAATTCAATGGTAAACGCGCCGGAAGCATGGGCGATTACGGTTGTTTTTCCTTTTATCCAACCAAGAATTTAGGTTGTTTTGGAGACGGCGGTATGGTTACGACTAATGACGAAAAGAAAGCTGAACTCCTGCATATTTTCCGTAATCACGGTCAAGGATCAACTTATATACATAAACACATCGGCGGTAATTTCCGTCTTGATGCTTTGCAGGCGGCAGTTCTGTCCATAAAACTGCGCGAACTTGACTCCTGGAGCACTGCCCGTGAAGCTAACGCCGCCGAATACCGTAAACTTTTCGCCGCGTCTAAGATCGGGGATAAAGTTAAATTACCGTTCGTAGCGAATTATGCCAGCAAGCATATTTATAATCAGTTCAGTATTCTTGTAGCTGACGGCAAACGCGATGAGCTTTGTTCTAAATTACGTGAAGCCAATGTTGGTTGCGGAATTTATTATCCTTTATCATTACACTTGCAGGAATGTTTCAAATCTCTGGGCTACCAAGAGGGCGATATGCCGGTAAGCGAAAAACTTTCCAAGGAAATTCTCGCATTGCCAATTTTCCCTGAATCAACTTCTGAGCAACGCCAATGTGTAGTTGACACAATTGAAAAAATTCTATGCGGGTAATTAATGAGTAGAAAACGCGACAAGGAAAAAGAATTCAAAAGACAGAGCTATTTCAGACTGCTGAGCTATACTAAACCTTACTGGTTCCGTATGACCATTGGGGTCGTGGCAGGCTTACTGGTAGGCGGATCAATGTTCGCCAGCTTGCTGCTTATTCCTGAATTGCTCACTGCTGTTGAACAACCCGTCGGTTCTGCCAACCGGACAATCAATATAAGTAAAAAAACAGAGCAAATTGTTGATAGTATCGAACAGAACAAAGATACAAATTTTTCACGCGAAGAAAAATTGCAGAAGATTGAAACTATATTAAACCCTTCCGACCCAAATCCTAAATTGACTGCTTCTCTGCAAAAGGTGGAGAAATTTGCCAATAAGCTTTCTTTACCAATCAAAGTTATAGACAAGCGCGCGATAGTAGTCACTTGGCCTGTAGAATTTATGATTCCGGTTTGTACCCCGACTGGTCGAATGGCATGGCAGTTTTTAATGCTTTATGTTGTCGCTTTTATCCTCGGATGGACCATTAAGAGCCTCGCGACTTATGTCAACCGTTATTATACTCGCTGGGTAGGCGCGAAAGTCATAGCTGATTTACGTAACGAAGCTTTCAATAAATTACTCGGGCAGTCACTCAAATATTATGGAAAAATGGATGTTGGTCACCTGATAAGTCGCTGTACCAACGACACTTCCACTATCGAGACATCCGTTGCCAACGTCATTGCTGATGCCACTCGCTGCCCGCTTGAAATTCTTTCATGTGTCGCCGCAATTTTCGTTTTAAGTATGCAAAACATGCAGAGCAGTAATTATGTTCTCGTTCTAATACTTTTAATCGGCATTCCGCTGATTGCGATGCCCGTCGCTATAATGGGACGCAAAATAAGACATATTTATAAAACATCTCTTCAAAATATTGCGAATGTTATTTCCAGAATGCACGAAGTTTTCACTGGTATTCTGATTGTCAAAGCTTATAACACAGAAGCTCTTGAAAGCAAGCGTTTTTATAAGATCAACCGTAAATATTTCCGCACAGTCATCAATGCTCTTAAACTCCAGTTATTGATGAGTCCCCTGATGGAAATAATCTCTACTGCCGCGGCACTGGTCTTTTTACTCTACTCCTACAGCAAAGGTGTTAATTTTACTGTACTTATTAGTTTGATGGCTCCCGCGTGGCTGGCATACCGTCCAATTAAAAGTCTGGCAAAGGTTACAACTTACCTGCAGCGCAGTATGGCTGCCGCTGACCGTTATTTTGACCTGATCGACACTGATACCGGAATCAAAGAAAAAGCCAATGCTGTTGTTCTTGAAGAATTTCAAAAAGAAATATCATTTAATGACGTAACTTTTTCCTATGAAGAAACTAATATTCTTGATGGAATAAATTTTAAAATCCCAAAAGGTTCATTGGTCGCTATCGTCGGTGAAACTGGTTCCGGCAAAACTACTATCGCCAGTTTGATCGCGCGTTTTTATGATGTTGATTCCGGTTCAGTCACTATTGATGATATTGACGTCCGCGACACGACAATAGCTTCGCTTCGAAAAAATATCGGTATAGTTACCCAAGATCCGATTCTTTTTAACGAAAGCATTGCTGACAACATCGCATACGGCAACCCCAAAGCTACTATTGAGCAAATTCAAGAAGCTGCCAAAAAAGCTAATGCTCATAAATTTATTGTTGACGGGCGACATCCAGACGGCTATGATACTGAAGTCGGAGAAAAAGGTTCCAAACTGTCCGGCGGCGAAAAACAGCGCATCGCTATTGCGCGGGCTATTCTCAAAAATCCACCGATTCTGATTCTTGATGAAGCCACCAGTGCCCTTGACACGGTTACTGAGCGCCTCGTTCAGGAAGCACTCAATCACGCTATGGAGAACCGGACAGTTTTCGCGATTGCACATCGCCTCAGCACCATTCAACACGCTGATAAAATTATCGTTTTAAAGACCGGTAAAATTGCTGAACACGGTACTCATAAAGAATTACTCGCAACGGGTGGAATCTACCAGAACTTATACGAAACACAATTTAAAACACAATATTAAAAATATCCAAATGACTATTGCCAAGGAGATTTTTGCTGACTTAAAGCGTATTCATTTTGTCGGAATAGGTGGAGCCGGCACTGCTCCGCTTGCAGAGATTATGCTTCAACTCGGACATTCCATAAGCGGTTCAGATTTGCGCCTAAATCCCCAGACTGATCGTTTAAAGCAACAAGGCGCACTGATATTTCAAGGACATTCTGCCGAAAATTTGCCGCCGAATACTCAATTATTAGTTTATTCATCTGCCGCCGCGGATGACAATCCTGAATTAGTTCAGGCTAAAAAACTCAATATCCAAAGTTTGCGCCGTGGAGATTTTTTGGCTAAGCTAAGCAGTTTGTATTCGCGCACTGTCGCTATTAGCGGTTCACATGGCAAAACCACAATCACCGCGATGCTCGCGTGGATTTTGCGTCAGCGCAAGATTCCCTGCACCTATCTTATCGGCGGGAAAGTCAATAATTTTCCTGAATTTGGAACATCTGACAGCGATATATTCATTAGTGAAGTAGATGAAAGCGATGGCAGCAACGCTTTATTTTCGCCTTTTATCGGCTTGGTCAGCAATCTTGAAGACGATCATAGCTGGAGTGTCGGCGGAACTGATGTGCTGATGAAAAATTTTTCCCGCTTTGCTCAACAATCCAAAAATTTAATTTATGTCCGCGATAAAAATTCCATCAAACTTTTCAAAGATCATCCAAATGTTTGTTCTTTTGACTCTAATGAATTGCTTCAATCCAAAAAAATAAAATTTAAAGGCTTTATGAGAATCAATGCCGCTCTCGCTTGTTGTATCGCGGAAAAACTCAACATTGCCCCTGAAGAGGCAGTAGAAGCGGTCAACAGTTTTCCGGGAGTGGCACGACGCATGACGCTTCATTTTGAATCTCCATCACTTACTTTAATCGAAGATTACGCACATCACCCGACCGAAGTGGCACGTTCGATTGAATTGCTCCGCGAAAATTATCCGCAATATCACTTACGAGTTATTTTTCAACCGCACCGCTATGCCAGATTAGCAAAATACATTGATGCTTTTGCCCGGGAGTTAGCCCTAGCTGACTCTGTTTTCATTGCCCCGGTATTCGCGGCATGGACAGAGCATGGCGAGCTAGATTCACAAGCTCTGACCAGGCTTATAGGCGAAAAGGCTGTCAATTTGGACTTGAACTGGAGCGCAATGCCTGCTATTATTCTAAAGGATCGTCCTGAAAAATTATTGCTGGCGGTATTGGGTGCCGGTGATATAGAAAAACTGATTCCTGAACTAAAATTAAATTTACTAAGTCAAGGGAAATAATATATGTCTGAAAATAAATTTAATGTATATTTCAACAAGTTTGTAATTGCTTTAATCTTGCTGTTCACTTTCCTGCTGCCGTTAAAATTCGGCAGTATCATTGGTCTCCCGGAAACTACCAGTATGTTTCCGGATGAATTCGCCGCGTATCTTATCATTAGCTGGCCAGTATTCATTTTTCCCCTAATTTCAGGAATTCTATTAATATTCACCTTGATTGCATTTCCCTTTAAAACTGTTTCGTTCAGCAAAGATAAAAGCTTAATAGTCGCTTCCCTGTGGGCACTTGTAGCTTTTAGTTCTATTTTAGGTGCTGTCAACGCCATGGTATGGGATTTTGTAATTATGCAAGTTACTCATCTCTTCGGGCTTGCCGCTTATGTCTTGACTATTTATTTGTTTCTCAAAAATGTTCCCAAAGCCAGAACGATGCTTATATCTTCAATCCTCGCGGGATTAGCTATAAGCATATATATTGGCTTGGAACAATATTTTTTCGGTTTTGAGGAAATGCGTGAATATATTGCTGAACAGGAAAAAATAACTGGAGTTGCCAGCAATAGCGTTTTAAAATCAAAAATTCTCGATAATCGCCTTAACTCGCCTTTTACTACCAGCAATTCCTTGGCAGGATACCTGCTCTTGACTATGCCTTTGTGCTTGGTGATGATATGGAAGCTTTGCGCGAAAATCGAGCCGCCAAAAACCGCACGTTTTATTTTTATACCTATGGTCGCTGTATGTCTGTTTTTTGTTTTTTTCGCAACCAGAGCACGCGGCGCGTTCTTATCATTGATTTTAGCCGGAGCTGTGTTCATTGTATTCTTCCCTGTTAAAAAATGGCTGCGCTGGACTATTATTATAACCACACCTTTAGTGCTCATTGCCGGGGCTGTTTATATTTATAAATTTGGCCGGGGTTTTTACTCAATGCAAGTGCGAGTTGACTATATATGGGTATCATTAAAATTATTATTCAAACATCCCCTCGTTGGAACCGGCTGGGGTGATTTTTTCTATGAATATATGAAAATGAAAATCGAACAGGCAGGAGAAGCTCCGCATACTCCGCATAATTTATTTATGGCTCTAGGCGGACAAGCTGGAATATTTGCATTGCTGGCTGCTGTCGGAGCTTTGTTTTACCCTCTCTGGCTGGGGGCTAAAAAAGTGCGTTCACTAATTGCTGAACATAAGTATATGCAGGAAGATGTCGCGCTTCTCTTTGGTTTAAGCGCATTTATATTTCATTCAATGATGGATATAAATTTACAAGTACCGGGAATTATCGCCATTGCGTCAGCAATCACTTTACTTCTTGCAATGCCCGCTGAAGAAAAAAATGAAATTCCAAAAGCTAAACTTCCACGCCGAATGTTCGCCTGTTTTGCCGCCTTGATTATCGCGGCAAGTGCTATTCTTGGCGGCTGGCACCTGATTCGTTCTGAATATGTATTCTCCAAACTTACGGATACTTGTGCCTTGATCAGGAAAAATACTAAGGTCAGTCCTGACGATGTCTATCAAAAACTCGAAGCGGCAAGCAAAGCCCGCCCTTATTCGCCCTTTCCATACAGCAGTGCAGGAGCGTTTTATATGGCAACACACCGTCTTGACCAAGCGGAATTCTGTTACAATAAGGCTTTAGAATTTGCCCCTGACTGCGCCGCGTATTATTTTCGTCTGTATTTAATACAAAACATACAGGGACGCAAAGAGGAAGCAAAAAAGAATCTTGAGAAATCTCTAGAGCTGTTCCCGAACAATCCTAGATACAAAATTTTTGACAATACGATACCATCGAAAGGCAATATTCAGCTTTTTTAAATTTTTTCTACACTTGCGCCTTGTCCGATTGCACATTTGATTATCTGCGGCTCGTCTCCAGTTTGTAGCTTGAAAGCTGTGGATAGACGTTCGGCATAGCTGTCAGCTTGAGCTTCTTCGACTAGATGAATGGATATTCCGCCAAAACCGCCGCCACTTAAACGGGCGCCCAGACAGCCGGGAATGGATTTTGCTAATTCGACTAGATAATCAAGGCGTTTAGTACTATTTTCAAAATTTATTTTTGAACTTTCATGTGAATCAAACAAAAGTTGTCCAAAAGCTTTAATATTGCCTTTTTCGATATATTCAACACCTTTGACAACTCGTTCGCATTCGCCGACGATGTGTTTGGCATGAAGATACTCACGGCGACTTAAAAGTTCTTTATTAGCTTCAAGATGTTCCATGGATACATCACGCAAGGCTTTGATAGAATTGTCCGCGGCATGTAATTTAGCGGCGGCACTTTCGCAGTCTTTGCGACGAACATTGTATTCGGAATCCACTAAGTCATGTTTTTCCATTGAATTAGCAACGACAAAGACATAGCCTGGAGGAAGTTCAATAGTTTTAACAACTTCATTGATACGAAAATCAGACATGATTAGCGCATCTTTCTTGCCATAAATCGAACTGAATTGATCTAGGAGCCCAGTTGAAACTCCAAGATAATTGTTTTCAACCCCCTGCCCGATCTTTGCCCATTCGGTCTTATCCAGCTCAATATTGAAGATTTCTTTCAAGGCAAAACAAAATCCTACTTCCATCGCAGCGGAACTGCTCATTCCTGCCGATAAAGGCACGGTGCTGTTCATCACAACATCAACGCCGTCAACAAAAATATCACGTTTGTTCATTTCCGAGATAACGCCCTTTAAATAATTCACCCATTCACCCGGACTTGGATTGTCGAGTTCATCAATAGAAAATGACGCTTCACAGTCGTATTTGTAATCCTTGATACGACAAATCTTTTTATCTTTAGCCGGAGCTACCGCGAATGAGGTATGTTGTTCCACCGCGCAGCTCAGGACGACTCCATCATTGTAATCGGTGTGATTGCCTAAAATCTCCAAGCGTCCCGGGGCTTTTGATTCTACACTTGCTTTACGATTGAATAATTGTTGAAAAATATCTATTTTTTCCGGCATGACTTAACCCTCTGTTTCAGATTCTATAATAACTTGCAAGCTATGACACTCGTTCGGAGCTAATGTCCTCGCGTCGCTCTCTGCGTTAGTTGTCTCAACGCAGACCATTTCATGAAATTCATTGTCGCCGAAATCCGGCATTCTCTGAGCTTTGGCATCCCATGGATTCCAGACTACAGTTGAACGGCTGCCGACTTTAGATACTTTTATTTTACGTTTAAATCCCGGATCATGGATGATACAAGTATCTTCCGTGTCCAAATAAATCAAATCCGTTTCAGCTACAAAACTAATATCTCCCTGCTGGATATGATTTGTATCGGAGAGAGTATCAATAAAGGGCTTGCCGTCCAGACCGCTAATCGTGATGTTTTCAATATCGCTGATATTAAAATAACTGTGCAAAGCCGCGCTGTATGACAAATCCTTGTCGCTACAATTATCAATAATCAGAGCCACGGATAATTTTTCGCTGACTTCGACGCGTAATTTTACCAGAAAATCATTAGTTTTAAATTCATTCGCAATCAAACCTGGAGTCAAAGCTAATTCCAGAAAAGTCGCTCCATCCGCGCAATTACCGCCGGCAATAGGCTCCCAGACAGAAATTCTCGCGAAACCATGTGAGGGCAGATCAGAATCACATGGGTGTCCGCCAAACCACGACCAGCATATCGGAATACCACCACGAATAGGTTTGCCCGCTTCAAAATAACTTTTTTCACTCATCCACAAAAGCGCTTCTTGACCTTTCGGAATAAAGCTCATTATGTGTGCGCCGTGCAAGGCAAGACTGGCTTTACCCATCGGATTGTTCAGTTCAACACAAGCCAAACCGTGCGAATCAGTATAAAAATGAATTTCGGAATTAGCGAATTCCTGATTAAATTCTTGAACTGTCAACATTTATTAATTCCTTATAGATTATATTTATTCACCGCAGATATTTTGGAATCCGCTATGAGTAAAATTGCGCATCAATGGAGTTTCACTATTCCTTTTAGCTGGAGACATAATTCTAAAAGTACAGCCGGTCGCCAAAGCTTTACGCTTTGCCCAGATGAATAATTCCATCAAATCCCATGCGTCCCAATGAAGAAAATTTTTCTTGGTACTGCGGTCCAAATGGTTTTTCTTATTACAGATATATGCTTCTGTATTTGTCAAAATTATGTCCGCGTTCTCCTTGTTGGCAATAATACCACGCAGAGCTTGACGAACTTGTTTCCTGCTGAACATTGAGTGCATACAAGAATGTTTTTCTCCTTCTTCAATAAAATCCGCCATATCAAGAGTGATTTGTTCCCTCTCTGAAGACATTTCCAATGCGGGCGCGTCTGACCAGGCAAAATACCACTTGAAACGCCATGTACGTCTTTCGACTTCGCCAGCATCTTTGCTTTCAGTATCAAATAATAGTGGTATTCGTACTATTTCAATAGAATCTTCATTGCCGGAAATTTTGAATTCAGCCGAACAATCAGGCAAATCACTTGCAATTCCCCAACGCCAGAGGTCATCACCACAACCAATTTCAAAACGTTTACCGTCCGGGGCTTCGAGAATGACCGCGAGAAATGGATAGCTTTCATTGAATAAAACTTTTTCAGCCTTAGCGTCTAGTTCAATCCATTCGAGTTCAGGAAAACTTTTTCCAGCTCCCGGAACCCTGACAACAGCTATTTTACTCCACGGACCGGGCAAAGACATGTTTCCAATGTTTAATTTTTCCGCGGCGACACGTTTACCGGGATTTATATCCTGAATGACTCTCGCGAAGCCATCAGTAAACTCAAATTCTCTTTCAATTTTCGGCTCAGAACCAAATGGAATCAAATTGGAAACATTATAGCTGATAGAAAGTCCGTCAATTTTTTTATGGAGACGAGCTTTCTTCGGCAGACATTGCGCTTCAGTTTGTTTGTTGATTTGTACTGGTTCTAAATTCAGCATAAGGCGGTCACCCAGATAAAAACGCATAAGCGTTTCTTCAGCAAGCGAAAAGTCCGCGCGCCAGGCATTAGTATTAATTGTTGTCTGATAGTTTACTTTCATTTTTAAATCACTTCAAATATTTTATTGAGGTCTTTGTACGGTATATCTTTAGGAACAGCATCAGAATAGCCCAATGGGCTTATTGCCAACACATTCCATGGATCTTTTATATCCATAACGGCATTCATCTTTTTGATTTCATAAGCGCAAATCCAACAGGTCGCCAGTCCTTCCGCGGTCGCTGCCAAAACCAGATGTTCCATCGCAATTCCAATATCAATTTGAACGATTGGATCACCTTCAAAACGCTCCCAGCATTGTTTGTTATTACCCATAATAACAGCTATAGCCGGAGCTTCAGCAAGCCAGGCTTGAGTATAATTAGCAGCTATTTTCGCGCGTAATTCCGGGTCTGTTACAATTTTAATTTTCCACGGCTTCATATTGCATGCGGACGGTGCGAAGTATACGGCTTCAGCTATACGCTGCAAAGATTCCTGCGGTACCGGGTCACTTTTATAATTACGAATACTCCGACGGTTTTTAATTACATCATAGAAATCCATAATACTCTCCTTGTTTTGTTGTTAGTATCTTAAGGGAAAGTTATAGCGTGGAAACGAAAAAGCAAATAAAGCTTGCAAAAAACGTTAAAAACGATTAGAAAATGTGAATAGCAAGGAGGCTTTAATGCTCAAAGTGATTGCTTTAGATATTAGTTTAATTAGTGGATTTTTAAATAATTAATGGATTTTTAAATTTTGGCATGTAAATTATCTAATAATATTAAATTTTACAATGAGACAAATATGAATAAGATTATTAGTGAAAATATTGATGAGATAAAGTTATTATGCGAAAGCCATAACGTGGAAAGACTTTTTGCTTTTGGGTCTGCGTGCACTGATACATTTAATGAAGCAAGTGATGTTGACTTCCTGGTCTCTTTTAAAAAAATACGGAACTTGCAAAATATGCCGATAATTATTTTGACATGTCATTTAAACTAGAAGACCTTTTTGACCGAGATGTCGATTTAATTGAAACCAGCTGTCTTAGAAATCCGTATTTTATTGAAGAAGTAAATAAAAACAAGGTCTTAGTCTATGGAAAATAAAATTAAAACATGGGCTTTTGATATCAAAGAAGCTATTGAATCTATCGAAATGTTTATTCATACCAATTTGCAATCTAATACCAATTCGCTTTCTATTATAGACTTTTTACAAAATGATGCTATATTATCC
>JAHOYW010000247.1 GCA_019038735.1 Victivallales bacterium
CTTTATCAGTATAAATAGATGCGTGGATATGCACCATTTTTACTTGACCGCTGTCTAAGAATTTAATTGTTTCCTCGTGAAAATCCCGATCATAGATATAGGCTGTTGCCCACAAATGACTAGTGTCAAGGCAAATAGGATTTTCCAGAAAAATAGAGTTTTCAGAGAAAATATTTGCCGAACCGTAGGCAGGAAAATCATTTTCAATACACCATAGAATATCCGGGTAAGTCTCGCGGATATATGCCAGACGCTCTTTTACGCGTAACTGACGTTCTTTGAATTCTTCACTATGGGTAAAATCACAACACATCCGGCTTTTGCCGTCAAGTGACAGTTCAGGACGAAAAATCTGTTGCATACATTCATCATACGAACATCCGCCGCCGAACATCGGGACTGGCTCATCGGTCATGGCAAAGCCGTGAAAAACTGTTTGGCTAATACCTAGTTTTCGGAACATTTTACAGTTTTTATCAATAAGCCCTTTTGCCATATCAAAGGATTTTGCCGCGAGATTAATAGCATATTTCGCAACTAATGGAGCGTGGGCACTAAGCTTTATACCTGCGGCAGTCAAGTTTTTTATCTCATCAAGACCAGCGGTATTATGTAGCTGGACACCAAAGTCAAAACCGTATTCTTCGGCACTTTTCCGGCATTCAGCCAAATTTGCCATGCCATCGTCTTTTTTAAAAGGTGAAGACGTGAAATCTACTCGTATTGACATAAAATTATCCCTTATAGCCTTCCAGTACCGCTAGGGCACTATCTATATTTCCGAATGGCGCGCTAACTTGAATGCCTTGAACATGCTCATGCAATTCCTCGACGGCTTCACGGGCGATTGCTATTCCGACCGCAGCTTGTTCTTCGCGGCTTTCAACAGCAGCCATGCGTTCCATTATTTCGTCAGGAACGCTTACTCCGGGTACTTCATTTTTCATAAATTGCGCATTTCGATAACTTGCTAAAGGCCATATTCCAGCGATGATCGGAATCTTTAAGTCTGCGATTTTCTCCATGAATTCAAACAATGCATTGCTATCAAAAACAGGTTGAGTTATAATGTATTCAGCTCCCGCGGCGACTTTCTCGCGCAGACGTTTAAGTTCACGCTCCATATCTATAGCGTTAGGGTCGGCTCCGGCACCGGGACAAATCGGGGTAGGGGCACCGATAGTTTTCCCGCCAATATCCACGCCATGATTGAGTTTGTCGCAAACTTGCAGGATACCGATAGCGTCAACGTCAAAAACCGCTGAAGCGAAAGGATAATCGCCAAGTTTTGGCGGATCTCCGGTGATGAATAAAATATTATTAACGTTTTTACTGGCGCAACCGAGTAGGTCAGCCTGCATACCAATCAAATTCTTATCGCGGCAGCAACAATGCAATACCGCTTCAATCCCGGCTTTCTCCTGAATTTCAATAGCGGTGATAATCGGTGAAATCCTAGAACTGGCACGCGGTCCGTCGGGAATATTTATCGCGTCGATTCCGGCTTCTCTGCATTTTATGGATTTTTCAATAGTAGTTGTCAGCTCAAAGCCGCGCGGCGGAGTGATTTCGATGGAAGTAATAAATTCTCCACGAAAAAGTTTAGTCGCGAATTTTGAACGTTTTTCCATCGGAACAGCTTGCTGTAGCGGAACTTCATCATCAATAATACTATGGTCAATATGAGTTTTATTGAGTGGCTTGATGCTCCGCGCGATGTCGGTGATATGTTCAGGACCAGTACCGCAGCAGCCACCGACTCCGCTGGCTCCGATATTAATATAGCGTACAGCGTAGGTGGTTAAATATTCAGGACTGCACATGTAAATCATGCGGTTGTCAACTTGTTTGGGCATTCCGGCGTTCGGTTGGACTATGACTGGCAGTTTCGTCAGTTTTAAAACTTTTTCAAGTGCTTCAAGCATTCCGTTTGCGCCGATATTGCAGTTCAAACCTATAGCACTAGGTTTTTTAGTAGATGTATCAAATATTTTGAGTAGTTCCGTCATTGATTCTCCCTTAGGAGTTTCGAGTTCTGAATCTACCGCGAAACTGAACATAAATGGAATATCCGCATATTTATCAATCGCCGCGATAGTGATTTTTGCGTCTTTCAAAGAATGAATTGTTTCGCATAAAATAAAATCGGCTCCGGCATCCTGCAGAGTTGTGATTTGTTCGCCGATAATTTTCACAGCCTCATCGAAAGTGAGTTTATGAAGATTTGTGCTTTTGCCGACTGGTCCGATTGAAGCGGCAACGAGAGTATTTTCTTCGCATGCGGCTTTAGCCAGTTTAATTGCGGCGCGGTTTATTTCGATAGTCTTGTCAGCTAGTCCAAACTGTTTCAGTTTATGGCGGTTCGCGCTGTATGTGTTGGCGGTAATAATTTCCGCGCCGGCTTTCACGTATGAGCGATGAATATCTGTAACCACATCCGGAGCGGTCAAACAAAGGTTTTCGTATGAGGTATTAATAAAGAAGTCGCGTTTATAGAATTCCGTTCCAATTGCGCCGTCAAATATTACGACATGATCATCAAGTTTTTCTTTAAGTAAGTTTTTCATAAATCCATATTTTTACAGGTTAAAATCCATACCCCTTAAATATACTCGCAAAAAACAGCTTTTAAAGCAGGTTTTGTAAAAAATAAAAAATCGGCGGATGCAACGGCTTCGTGGTCAAGCGGCGGAAAACGCTTGTCGTCAATCTCCAATTGGCGAAATTTAAGCCTACCGTAGCTTCAGCGAAGGAGGGCGCGTTAGACCAATGCCTCACTCGACAAGCGAGGCTTTTTAGAAAATAGCGAAGCAAAGTTTTCTAAAAAGGTGCGAGCGGTCGAGCCACTATAAGTGAAATCTTTCCCGCGTGAGCGTTCAATTCTAGGAACACGGACGAACACCAGCGGCTCGACGGAGTCTCGCCCTCCAGTTAAAACTCCGATGCGACGATTTTATTGGAGGGCGAAAGTCTCTTGAGCCGCATACGGGGAACATTGACGATCCGATATTTTTTTACTTGTTTCTTGGGCTGGAACAGATATAGTATTTATAGCATGAAAAATAAAAAGAGCAAAAACACAAACAAGTCAAAAAGAGAAAATGGAGAAACAATAAATGACGAAAATGAAAAAAATATTGTGTTGAGTATTACTCTCATCATAGGAATAATGTTAGGCGGAGCCGGGGTATCTTATTTTTTACTTGATATATATAGCCATTCTCTAATCATAGAAAATAAGATTAATAGAAGACATAATATTATAAGCCCTTATGTAATATTAACGCATTTGCATAAAAATGATACAAGAGCAGTTATTGAAATGCAGGAGAATGAACTTGATTCAGGATTATTTATTTTTGCTTCTGAGAAAAAACAAGACTGGACTGACGATAATCGTCTTATGTTGAAAAAAATACGTGCGTATCGTACTAAATATCCTCGAAAAAGCAAAATTCCTGAATTTGACAAAGCAATAAATGACTTGTTGTTTTCAAAGTAGAATGAAACGCTCACGCGGGGAAGATGTAGTTGTGAGGTGCTCGACCGCTCGCACCTTTTTAAAAATTGCTCCGCTATTTTCAAAAAGCCTCACTGTTCGAGTATGGATTTGGTCTATTTGCGCTCCAAGCAAGCTTGGAACTTAAATTTCGCTCGTTTAGACGAGCGACAAACAGTTTCGCCTGTTTGATCGGCGACCGGAGGTCACAGCATTAGCTGAGCCTGTGAGCGGAGCGAAAGGCAATCCGGTTTTTTTATTTAAAAGATTTTATTTTTTAATTAACTCTAACTGGTGTTTCAGGTCTGCTATTTCTCTTCTCCAAAATACGTCGCTTCCCCAGTCTGGAAAATTGTGTTGGAATTTGTAATCGTTCATTTGGGTACTGCACCAGCTTAAGAAGTAGATTATTCGCATAGCGCGTAAGGGCTCGATTAAGCGGATGGTTTCAAATTCAAAATCCCGTAATTGTGTGTAGCCGTCAAGAATTAAGTCAAGTTCTCTACGTGATTCGTGGATGTGTTCCGGCAGCAATAACCATAAGTCCTGAATCGGCGGACCTTCCATCATGTCGTCAAAGTCGATTATCATTAAGCCTTCATCTGGACGCTCAAGGATATTTGCCCGGTGCAGATCGGCATGAATACGGATGTATTCGATGTCCTCAAATAGTGGATCGATTATTTCCAGTATCTCAGAGACTACGCCCTCGAATTCATCATGGAACATAGGGGTGATATGATTGCCGTCTAATAAATAACGCATTTGATTTGTGGTGGTGGAACGAGGGTCGAGCAAGGTTCGTTCAGGAGCCTCGGCACGCGAACCGGCTAGATGTATTCTCGCTATAAGCATGCCGATACGCCGCCAGGCGTCATCGTCGTTTATTTCAACTTCACGCCCGAAACGTTTGGGGAATACTGTAAATATAATGCCATCATCGCTTTTAGCTAAAGTTTTTCCATTAGGCAGGATTAGTGGAGAGATGACTGGAATATCATCAGCGGCACAATCAGCGACAAAACGGTGTTCTGCTTCAATAGCATCAAGCGTCCAGCGTCCGGGGCGATAAAACTTGGCAATAACACGTTGTTTATCAGCGGTTTCGAATTCGTAAACACGATTAATATAACTCGGTAGAGGTGCCGCCAGTCCAAGCATCGGGCAGCCTAAAGCGCGTTCGACAGCATCAATCATTATATCAGGTGTTAGATTATCAAAGTTTTTGGCAGTCATAAAAATTCAGGTTATTTAGGCTGTAGGCTCTAAGCTTTGTTTATATATTTTTCAACAGTCTAATAGTCTACAGCCTATCTGTCTGCTTTATTATTTAGTATCTTTTCCACCAGTTTTTGCCGACTTTGTGACTTACACTTTCGTGCCAGTCTTTTTGAGTTATTATTTTATTTTTGCCCCATATTTCAAGGTGGTATGCGATGATTCTCTGATTTTTGATTCCTTTCATTGGGATAATAACAGGTTTGTAGCCGCTTGCTGAAGATAATTTGCTTATGTTACCAAAGTTGGTTCTTCCTCCAGGATAAATACGTGGTCGGTCCATGGATGTTATTGCTTCGATAATTTTTGCTTCATCGTAGGTGTTTGATTTTACTTTTGCTTCGTCAGGATAATAATAGGTATAAACCGGGCGTTGTCCATAGCTTTTCGAGCGGGTAGTCATGACAAAAAGATAAAAATACGGCATTCTGATAACTTTAGATTGACCTTTTTTTTGTTTTTTATTTACCGCAAATGAAATCTCGAAATTTGAGACGCTTTTGGTTTTATTCTTTTTCTTTTTAATTTTTGTGTATGTATATCCGGTCTTCGGTATCTTAATGTCTCTTATTGAAACAATATAGTCGCAAGTATTATCGGCAAAACTTCCTGTAGAAATATTGGTATCATAGTATCCAATAAGATAACTCAGAGGGATTGTTCGTACTCCTTTTCCATGTTTTATGGTGACGGTTTTTTTTGCGATAGAGACGATTTTTACTTTTGCCAGAGTATGTTGTTCGCCTTTCTTGGATGTTTTGTAGATAATTGTTCCGGCATTGAGAACAATCATATTTAAAGCAAACAGGCTTGTCAAAAATAGTCTTAATTTCATTTTGAACTCCTTCTTTTATTTATCATAATTTATAATAATATTACACCAAATATAGTAAATTACGAATTTTTTAAAACTTAACCCTTAAAACTGTGCAACTATCAATATTGCTCTAGATGTTTCTGGACTATATTTATCGAATTTCAGGTTGCCGTAGATTTTTGATATTTTAAAGTCAGCTTTCATTAACGCGGATTCTATTTCCAGATGAGTATAAGGATATAGTTTGGTGCTGAGTATTTTATGTTCTGGTATTTTTTTATCCCAGTTAATTTCAAGGAGATTAAAATTAACATAAGGAGGTTCAAAATCATTAAAACGAATAAACTCATGATTTTCACTGCGGCTAATACCGATTATACGTTCCTTTTTGGCTAATATTCTATCATAATTTAAAAGATTAAGAACTAGATGACCGCCCGGATTCAATAATTGTCTGCATGCAGACAGCATTGAAGACAAGTCTTCTTCGCTCAATAAATGCGGTAAAGTATTTCCCATGCACATTATCAGGTCAAATTTTTGGTCAATATCAGACTGCATTTCAGTCATGCCGGAATTAACAAAATCAATATTAAGTCCGAAAGCAATGCTGTTTTTTTTCGCCACGTCAAGCATCGAGCCGGATAAATCCATTCCCGTAGCTTTAACGCCGCTTTGTGCTAGAGCGATAGTATAGCTGCCAGTGCCACAGCCAATATCCAAAGCTTTTTCGAAGTTTAATTGTTTTTTTAATTCAGTAACCACAGCCTCCGCTGACGCTAAGTCTTTTTCAAAATCAAACATTTCGTCATAGTTGCCCGAAATATCATTATAAAAAGCAGATGTGTTATTCATGTAATTATCCTTTTTTTTGTTTAAATTAATAGTAATTTGCGATCGGCCATTGGATATACTTTTAGCCACTGGCGGTAGCGTTCGGATGGTCCTTCGCGGACGACTTTCATAAATTCGCTAAAATCTTTTCCGCTATGCAGAAACGATACTTGCGCCTTGAATTTACCGGGGAAACCACGGCTTTTTAAATAATCGAGTATTATTTTGCGGGATATTCGCATCGCTAGTGATTCGCCGTAATAATCAATCATTTCCAATATATGCAGTTCCAGTTCATCACATAAATCTTTCGCGCTTGGAGGAATATAATTTTCCTGATCACGAAGTTCACGAAATAACCATGGATTTCCCATTGCGCCACGTGCGAGCATTACGCTGTCACAGCCAGTTTTTTTCCGTATTTCAGCATAAGTCTCTATATTGGTGATTCCGCCGTTGGCGATTATCTGAATGTCCACCGCTTCTCTCGCGGCGGATATAATATCGAAATAGACTGGACCAGCATAAAATTTATTTTTGACTCTGCCGTGGATGGTGACAGCCTGTGCTCCAGCTTCAGTCAAGCCGTTGACCAGTCTTAAAGTCATCTCCGGGTCTTGTTCATCGAGTATTCTTATTTTGGCAGTAACTGGATGGCGTGAAAGCTTTTCTATTATCTCAAAACATTTAAATGCTTCGTCAATTTTTTGTCCTAGTGCGGCACCTGCACCTTTTTTGGCTACTTTGGGAACTGGACAACCAAGATTGAAGTCGAGAACGTCGAAATTATGTTGATTCAAAATATCCACAGCTTTACTGATTCTATCATGATCGCAGCCTACTAACTGAACCCCGAGCCATTCCTCATCATCGTCACGTTCCATAAAACGTGTTGTTTTGGCATTGCCGTAGGCGAGGGAACCGGCATCAATCATTTCGGTAAAGCAATATTTGCATCCGAAACGTCTTGCTGAACGGCGATATGGCAAATCCGTATAACCGGATAAGGGAGCGAGTATTATACTGTTTTCTGGATAGATATTCAATGCTCTTTTGGGTTGTCAGAACGCAGGTTAGAAAGCTCTCCGTGCATACTCTGCAGTTTTTTAATTGCTTTATTTTGAATTTGGCGTACACGCTCACGAGTGCATCCTACTGCGATACCAACGTTTTCAAGAGTCATTACCGGATTGCCGTCAAGTCCGAAACGCATTTTGAGAACTTGCTTTTCACGTTCGAGAAGTTTGTCAACTAATACATATAGGTGTTTTACGGACTCAATATTACCTAGCATATTATCCGGTGAAAGTTCTGATTTATCCGATATAAAATCCTGCATTTCTCCGCTTTCGCCATTGACGATAGGTTCGTTAAGAGACGAAGTATTCAAGTTTGCGTGACGCAGTTCGCGAACTGTACGCGGACTTAAGTCTAAGCGTTCAGCTATCTCTTTATTGGATGGAATTCTGCCAGACTCATCCTTTAATTCACGTTGAGCACGTTTTATTTTATTTATTTTTCCTACGGATTGAACAGGAATTCTAATTGTCCGGCTTTGTTCAGCGATTGCCCGGCGCATAGCTTGTTTGATCCACCATGTGCTATAAGTACTGAATTTAGCACCTTTGTTTGCTTCAAATTTTTCCGCCGCAGTCATCAAGCCGATATTTCCCTCAGAAATAAGATCGTGCTTTGCTAAACCGCGATTCATAAACTCGTTGGCGATTTTGACAACTAAGCGCAGGTTAGCTCGTATTAGTTTTGCTTTTGCTGTATCATGGGCTTTTTGATTGCCGGAATGAATATCCGTCGCCAATTGAATTTCATCATCAGGCGTGAGTAAAGCAAAGTCAATGATATTTCGCATATAGACTTGCGAGGTGGTCATAGGGTTATGTTCCACCTTAGGTTTTTTTTCCTTTTTGAGCTTCTTGCTCAAAATATTTTTTTTATTTATATCAGGCATTCTTAATTATCTCTTGTTAAAACTAGATATGATCAAGTGTTTCTTTATAAGCCTTTATTATTTTGTCAAGTTGTATTTTGTTGCCGTTTACCTCAAGTACCGGCTCAGTAATGACTTCTCCGACTTTGGCAAATGGGACGCCGGTAAGAATTTTTTCTATTTGTTCAGCTTTGTCAGGTGACACTGTCATGAGAAAACGGGTATTAGATTCTGAAAACAGAATTTGCGTTGTGCTACAGGATTCAGACAGCGGGACTTTGTTTAGGTCGACCTTCAATCCGAGTCTACCGCCTATAGCAGTTTTTGCTAAAGCTATTCCCAATCCGCCGATAGCAGGAGTATGTAATGAATTAGCTAATTCAGCTTCAGTGATTTTTGATACTGCTGAATAAACTTTTTTGGCATAATCAGCATCCACTTTCGGAACATTATTGCCAACTGCGTCAAACATAGCGTAATATTCACTACCGCCGAGCTCGTTGGCTGTATTTCCAATAAGATATACCAAATCACCAGCAAATTTAGCGTCAAGACTTACAGATTTGCTGATGTTATCCATTTTGGAGATTGCACTGAACAGGACAGTAGGCGGAATGGATATTTTTTTGCCACCGCGTGAACTGTCGTTTTTCATGCTGTCCTTACCTGAAATACATGGTACTTGAAAAGCTTTTGTATAATCATACAATGCCTGATTAGCTCTGACCAACTGCGCCAGTTTGTAAGTTCCGTCAGGAGTTTTGTCGCTCTGAACAGGGTCCGGCCAGCAGAAGTTATCCAGTCCGGCAATCATATCCATTTTACCACCGACGGCGATGATGCGGCGTATTGACAAGTCAATAATCGACGCCATCATGTCGTAAGTGTCAATATCACTGTAACGAGGCAGGATTCCTTCGGAAAGGATTACGCCTTCAGTACTGAGTTGTTCGATCATAGTAACAGTCGCGTCACTGACAACATCACGGCATTTACCCACTAGCGGCTTGATAACGCTCAAGCCTTTTACTTCGTGGTCGTATTGGCGTGCTTTATATTCGCCCGAGCAGATATTCAAACGCCCGAGCATAGTTTCCAGATCAGCAAAACAGTCACGTTCTGAAATGTCAGGTTCAACAAATTCAGGTTTGTTCCATTCAGCTTTGAGTTTCAAGCGCGGCAGACCATCGTGCATGAATTCGATATCCATCAAAGCGACAGTCTCGTCATTATACATCATGTGAAATTTGCCATTATCGGTAAATTCACCCATGACAGTAGCTTCAACATCACGGGACTTAGCCAAAGCTTTGAATTCCTCAAGTTTTTCCGGCTGAACCGCAAAACTCATTCTTTCCTGAGCTTCTGAAACGAGGATTTCCCAAGGTTTCATGCCGGGGTATTTCAGGGGAGCTTTAGCCAGATCCATACGGCATCCGCCGCAGAGTTCAGCCATTTCACCGATACTTGATGAAAGTCCGCCCGCACCGTTATCCGTTACAAAACGATATAGACCGCGGTCACGTGCTTCGTAAATAAAATCGCTCATTTTTTTCTGCATAATCGGGTCGCCGATTTGTACAGCTTGAGTCGGGCTGTCTTTATGTAATTCTTCTGAAGAAAAAGTCGCGCCGTGGATACCGTCTTTGCCAATACGTCCGCCGGTCATGACAATTATATCGCCGGGATTAATGGATTTGTCAGCACCACCGATGCCGTTGACTGTTTTAGGTAAAGTTCCGACTGTTCCGCAATAAACTAGAGGTTTACCGAGGTAACGTTCGTCAAAATATTCCCAACCGAGCCCATAAGGAATTCCACTCTGGTTCCCGCCTTCGATAACGCCCTGGTGAACTCCGTCGCGGAGGCGGCGGGGATGCAACAGTCCTTCAGGAACATCCGCAGGGTCGGTAAATGGTGAACCGAGGCAATAGCCCCAGACATTTATAAGGAGATTCGCGCCTTGTCCGGTTCCCATCGGGTCACGGTTTACGCCGACAATTCCAGTCATCGCGCCACCGAAAGGGTCAAGGGCTGACGGACTATTATGAGTTTCAACTTTATATACGAGGTCAAGTTTGTCATTAAAAGCAATAACTCCGGCATTATCATGGAAGACTGATACGAGCCAGTCAACTTCTTCGCCAATCTCAAAAGTGCTCTTCATTATATAGCTTTTGTAGCATGAAACAATATTTTCAGATTCGCCGGTTTCCTTATTTGTATAGTCGATTTCAGCGGCAAAAATTTTGTGTTTGCAATGCTCTGACCAAGTTTGAGCCAGCACTTCAAGCTCAACGTCGGTTGGATTATCAGTTAAACCGTATTCTTCACGCCCCTCGGCATTACGAAAATAATTTTGGATTACCTGCATTTCCTGCAGTGTTAAAGCTAAAATACCCTTGCGGCTGATCTCAAGCAGTTCTTCGTCTGTAACATCCAGATTGTAAGTCTCAACTTTACCGGCTCCTGATGACTGCATGACCGGCATGTTCAGAGGAATACCATTTGCCAAGTCTGCACCAGTGAAAATACGGATAGATTCGATTAATTCGTTCGCGAGTAAATCTTTGGCGATGTGTTCAACGGTGGCGATATTTAGATCATCACCGTAAAGCATATATTCAATAGAACTAAAAATCTTTTCATCATTACGCAAAGTACGTCCGATAATATCGCTGACCGCCTCTTTAGCTGAACGTCCGACGTTGTCAGTAACACCAGGTTTGAAGCCGACTGATACCAGAAACGCGCAATCTCCGGCGGGAATACTTTCCCCAATTATACCGTTTTGCAAGACCGGATTAGTCAAGGCTTTAGCTACAGCACTTGCCTCATTGTCGGAAATATCGGCAGAAATAATATATACGTCCCGCGTCCAAACTTCCGCGATTTTTAAGTTTAAAAAGTCTGTAATCTGCTGCTGAATGCCACTCCCTCTGGAGTCGCGCCATTTTCTTAACGGAGATATTTCGATACGATAGTTCATGCTTTTAAGAATAAACCTTTGATTATTAGTTAATATAAATACAGCTAGTCATAACAGTAAACTAAAAACGCTTCATAAGCAAGTTAAATTGCCTCGGAAAAGTAAAAAAAACCTTTTTTTTCTATTTGCTCTAATTCTTTGGCTTCCTTGTCTTGAGCTAGTTTTAGTCTGGTATTAATATCTATATCACGGGAGGACATTAAGTAGAAAAACTGAAATTTATGATTGAAATTATGTAAATCAGGAAATAATGCTGGAAAAAACTAGTATTTTATTGTATAATTACTTGATATTGGACTATGAACGGATATATTCTTTTTTCTGTTACATATACATAGAATGAAAATATAATATAATTAAAAATAATGAGGCAATATCATGGCACATAAGAAAGGTCAATCAAGTAGTAGAAACGGCCGTGACAGTAATCCGCAATATCTGGGCGTTAAAGCTTATGGTGGCGAAAAAGTTACTGCTGGAAGTATTATTATCCGTCAACGCGGAACTAAAATTCATCCTGGAAAGAACGTTGGATGCGGTAAAGATTTTACATTATTCGCGCTTTGTGACGGAATTGTTGAATTTCAGAGAAGTGCTAAGAAAAAAGTGAATATCATTCCCGCGACTGTATAACACTTGTTTCTACTGGAAAATGCCCGGTTTTAAAACTGGGCTTTTTTTGTATATGGATAAAATAATCAGTAAAAAATGATAACTGAAAATGTTTGTAGATAAAATTACAATTATAGTCAAAGGCGGAGACGGCGGCAATGGTTGCTGTAGTTTTCGTCGTGAAAAATTTGTTCCCAAAGGTGGACCTGACGGCGGAGACGGCGGCGGTGGCGGTAGTGTAATCCTGCGTACTTGTAGCGGTGAACAAAGCATGGTCGCTTTGGCCTTTAAACGTCATCATACCGGCAAGCGTGGTCCGCACGGAAAGGGTAAAACTCGTCACGGACGGCGCGGCGATGATGCTATTCTCAATATTCCGGTTGGGACTGTTATTACTGATGCTGAAACTGGTGAATTAATTGTTGATTTAAACTATCCGGATATTGATTATGTAATTGCTCAAGGCGGAGACGGCGGACGCGGTAATACTCGTTTTGCGACTAGTCTCAATAGAGCTCCGATGAAATGCGAACCCGGTTGGCCCGGTGAAGAACGAAGAGTTACTTTAGAATTAAAAACTATGGCTGATGTCGGCTTTGTTGGATTCCCTAATGCCGGAAAATCAACTTTATTAGGCAATATTTCAGCGGCGCACCCCAAAGTCGCGCCATATCCTTTTACTACTCTGCATCCTGTTGTCGGAGTTGTCGAATTAGCTAACTTTAAACGCATGACAGTAGCGGATATTCCCGGACTGATTGACGGAGCTCATGAAAATATTGGGCTTGGGCACGCGTTCTTGAAACATATTGAACGTACTCATGTACTGGCTTATATATTAGATATGGCTGGTGTAGATGGGCGCATGCCCTGGGACGATTTTCGTCATCTTCAAAATGAACTGGAGCTTTACATGAAAGGGCTGTCTAAGCGTCCTTCAATTATCATTGCCAATAAGATGGATTTACCTGAAAGTGCCGACAATCTCGAACTGCTTCGCGATGAGTTATCCAGCGAATTAAT
>JAHOYW010000002.1 GCA_019038735.1 Victivallales bacterium
GGGTAATATACAGTGTTGGCGCGCATGTTGCGCAGGTCGATGTCATCGACTTCTGTGCCGAATAAATATGAGAAAGTAGAATTTAAATCTTCAATCCCTTCCATGTGATTTTGGTCAAGGGTAAAAACATTATTAAAACCAGAATCCGCTGTAGCTTTTACCAATTCCGCAGCGGCAAGCATAGTGCCAGGTAGATTTTGCGCAAAATTGTCGTTTACTTGCGTTAAGTTTGATGTCTTCATATAGATGTATTCGCCGTTAGCGCCTTCATTTAAACTTTCAGAATCATTGATATAATTTAATTGCAGATCCAGAAGCGTTCCTGTAATATCGTCCGCACCATTCTGCCAGAGAATGACTTCATCATTCGCGGTGAAGGCATAATCATCAATAATATCATTCGGGTCGTCGTTGCCGTCTCGTGTACCGTAATTCCAGTAGTATATATTGTCGCCATCGCCGCCAAGCGCATTGAAACTGCGTGAAGCGAGTTCCGCATTTCCCTTTGCTTGAATAAACGCGCGGATATTTGAAATACCCAATCCGGAAATGAAAATCAAGCCCAGCATGATAACCAGAATCGGAATCAGGCAGATACACAGCTCCATAATAGCCTGTCCCTGCTGTTTCGATGATTTTATTTGATTTTTCATAGTGGCATTCCTCATTATAGATGCGGTGGACCGATTCTAGTTCCGGGGGATGTTCCGGGTCCAGGACCTCCGGGAGTCCAGCGGCATTGCATTTGTTCGTTAGTTACCAAGTTGCCATTTCTATCGCGTAATATATATTGTTGTCCTAAATAAATTCGTGTATTCCAACCAGCTTCTTCTTCCTCAATTTCGGCATCTTCATCTTCATCACGATTAAGATCAGTGCTCACCCATATCTGCTGAAGCCAGCCGGCTCCTCCCGTATTACTTATGGGATTGTATTTGTAAGCTTCGTCGAAATAAACAGATGGCTCGCCATTACTATGCGTGTAATCATTGTTCCAGCCAGTTTTACGGAAAGTCGGATCATCAAGTTTCTGTAATGCTGTTAGGTATTGCTGCGTACCTAATGGCGGAGATGAACCCGGATTATGCAAATCATCTATGCCTGAAAGCCAGATTAAAAACATTTCCAGATTACTGAAACTGACCCGGAGCGGACGAGAACCCTGCATCGAACTTGGGATCAGAGAAACATTATCAAAAAGAGGTAAGACTATAAGTGCGTTTGTGGGAGGAGAACCATCCGGCAAAGCTCCAAGCACTTTGGCTACCGCGCCTGCGCTACTGCCGTCAGTCGCCGAATCATTACCGACTTTCAAGGTACGGCTTGAAGTTTCCTTTATGATATCATCCTTTAAAGCTTGCGCGGCTTTCTCCATCTGATCGCTTCCAGCGTAAGCATGATTCGCATTGTAAGGCCTTTCCATTTTACTTTTATACTTATTCATAAGCTTGATGCGCTGGTAGCACTCGGCATAAGCTGTCGCGCCGCCGTAAAACATGCTCGGCTTTAAGTCGTCTCGCAGAAACATGCCACGACTCCAGTAATTGACACCAGTACCTTCATGGTTGGGACCGTTGTAATTGAGATTTTCTGTTATCCCATCGGCGTTGTATTGTGACCATTTGCTGTCGTAAACACACCATTGAATCGGCGCAAGGTCTTCCGGGTCGGCGGAATCAATATTTTCTAAAGCTGAATCAAGAGTATCTGAGTCCACGGAACTACTGAATCTTATGCCTAAAGTATAAATCTCACTTTCATCAGGGAAAGATGTATGTTCAAAATCAACATTATACCATTTGCCGTTCCAGTACGCATCAGCGTATTTTATAACTGCGTTCAAGGTTGGATTGCACCATAACTGGCTGTTGACAGCAGTATAAAGCGTGCCGTCATCCAGCCATGGAGGATCAACGCTTTCTATGCCCGGAAATCGTCCATTGGGACGTACCGCGAGTCCTCGGTCTTTTATGTTTGTCAGCATATTGACATAGGGTTCCCGCCATTTATAATAATTCAGATAGTCTGCAACATCATCGTAATTATAATACTGGCTTGAGGGATCAAGTTTAATCAGGTAATTATTCAAATCATCATAGGGGGTTTTCATCCCACTTGTTGTGTATGGATCGTAGATATTTATACCATTATTCTTGGCTGCCTGTTGTGCCGCTCCAAAAGCGATTAATGGACCGCAAAATGAAATACGGGACTGCATTTCGGTCAAAGTTTTATTTGCCGAAGCTATTTTATCTTCGTCATTTTCGCCAATTGTCGGGATGTCATCGAGTAAAGTGTCAGCGGCTTTTACATAATTTATTTCGCCAATGAGGTTAAGGCTGCGAGCCTGCCATTTCGCGGCGGCAAGAGCCGCCGCTTGCTCGGCTGTCTCAAGTTTTACTTTGGAGCGGATGATTGAATGCAGGTCGAATAAAAATAAGGTGGCAATCAAGAGGATAATCAAAATGACAATCGCGAAGATCAGAACCTGACCTTGTTCTTTATGTTTTTTGGAAATAATTTTCATTTAATCACCCTCCAGATACAAGCTCGAATGATTAAAGGAATTTGCTTCTCCAGAAGGATTTGCTTCAGTCGCTCCGCCGAGAAACAAGCTTAAGTTTTCGCTAAGCAAAGGCATGTTTTTCACCCTGATTGTGCCGCGAACACTATTGGTGCCGGTCTCAGAATAATTTATTTCAATAATAGGAGTGTCGCTGGTAATATTGTCCGGCTCCCAGTACTCAAAGTTGATGCTTCGTGAACCGTATTGCCCGTAAGACATATATTCTTCAGCGGCTGTTGAAAGATTGCTCTGGGTAAAAGGCGCAACGGTAGGTACAGCGGACATGTCTCTGCCGGACGCGCCGGTGATTGCCACTCGTGAGGCTCGTTCAATAATTGATCTGGAATACCCCAAGCTATAGGCTTTTGTGGTATAGAAAGACGAATATTCAGTCAACATTTGTGCCATTGACCATTGAAATATCTGCATCAAACCGAAAAATATCAAGCACAAGAACAGTATGCATATCAATGATTCAAGGATAGTCGCGCCGCGTTCTGCCCTCTTTTTCCGCATAGTGAAAACCTCAAATATTTATAGCTATATATAGATATAACGTATCTTTTTTAAATTTATTGTAAATATACTGAAAATAAAATACTTGTTAAAGTATATTTTTACAAGAGAGAATTACAAAAGATCCATTGGCTTTTCTCTTATTCTTTTGCGGTGAGGGCGACGCCTCCGAGTACCATGCAGGCACCAACGATACTTAATAATGACATGGATTCGTCCAGTAATATCCATGCTAGGATAATAGTGAAAACCGGGGTTAGATACTGCGTTATATTCAATAGCGACAGCTTGATTTTGGTTAAGGCCTCCGACCACGCGAAATAGGCGATTGCGGTGGGGAATATGGAAAGATAAATAATTACCATCCATGTCTCAGTACCTTTTGGGGTGATATAATCATAAGGAACGAACAGTCTTACAACAAGCAGTTCGACGGTGGCAGCAAGCATTATCCAGGTGATGGCGACAAAGCCGCCAAGCCGTTTGGTGATTTTTTTGCTGAAAACAGTATAACACGCCCAGCATAAACCCGCCGCTAATAATACCAGTTCACCTTTTATATGATGAGTCTCAAAGTTTATTCCATCAGGTTTAATTATTCCTATCGCCAGCAAACAGCCAAGCAAGCCAAGACTTATTCCGATATACTGGAATTTACGGATTTTGTCGCCCATCCAAAGCCCGAGGAAAAGAATCATTATTGGATTCAACTCGATAACGAGTGCCGCGTTGATAGCTGTCGCCCATTTCTGACCGGCAAATATTAAGACACTTACCGCGGCGACACCAAGAGCTCCAAGCAAGGCAAGCTCCAGAATGTCTTTTGCTTTGACCTTAAAGATTTTATCCCGGTAAAAGACAATGCCGAGAAGAAAAAGTATTCCCGAGCCGATGGAAAAACGTATAAGGGAAATAGTAATTGCGTCCACGCTACCGTTTTTCATCAAGTAGCGCGAGCATATAAAAGTAGTGCCCCATAAAAATGAATTCAATAAAGCCCAGAATAAACCTTTTCTGAAATCAGCTTTTTCTTTCTTGTCATTCATAATATTGAACTTTTGATTTTTCGCCTCTAGTGACAGAGGCGGCTACATCATTTTATATTTATTAACATTTCACAATGTAGCCACGGCTGTCTCTAGCCGTGCTTTCTTTTTAAACGTCCGCCAGATTTGGCTTTCTTGCTGCCAGAGTTTCGTCCAGACGTTTTATTGGCGTTGTTAATGGACATGCTATAATTGATTCAGGGTCGGTATCGACTAGATTCACGATTTCGATTAGAGCTTCTATGAACTCGTCGAGGGTTTCTTTTGATTCTGTTTCGGTCGGCTCAATCATTAGGGCTTCCGGCACGATTAACGGGAAATACATTGTTGGCGGATGGAAACCACGGTCAATCAGGGCTTTGGCTATATCCAGAGCGTGAACGCCTTTTTTGGCTTGTGGTGTTGCGGATAATACGCATTCGTGCATACATGGACGATCTACTTGCTGATCGAAATATGGAGCTAATTTTACTCTCATATAATTTGCGCTCAATACGGCGTTTTCGCCGACTCGTTTCAGACCTTCGCGACCTAAAGTCAGCATATAGGCATAAGCCCTCAGGATAATTCCGAAATTACCGTAAAATGGCGCTATATATCCGATGCTGTCCGCGCAATGATAACGTAAAGTATATGTACCGTCATCACGTTTTTGCACTCGTGATACCGGCAGGTACGGCACCAGACATTCTCCAACTAGGACTGGACCTGAACCCGGTCCGCCGCCGCCGTGCGGCGTGGAAAAGCTTTTATGGATATTGACGTGCATCACATCAAAACCGATAGTTCCGGGCGTAACCCGACCCATAACCGCGTTTTGATTCGCGCCGTCGCAATAATTTAGACCACCAGCTTTATGGACAAGTTCGCAGATTTCTTCTATATTCGGGTCGAATAAGCCGAGTGTATTTGGACAAGTAAGCATGAGTCCAGCTGTATCCGGTCCTAAATGACTTTTTAAATCTTCAATATCAACATTGCCATTGTCATCGCTGGCAACTGTTTGAGTAATAAAACCACCAACCATTGCGCTGGCGGGATTTGTGCCGTGCGCCGCGTCAGGGATTAATAAAACTTTTCTAGCGTGATCCTTGCGCCCTTTATGATAAGCCGCCATGAGCATGACGCCGGTGAGTTCGCCGTGTGCTCCAGCCAAAGGCTGCACTGTACAATCGCTAAAACCTAAAAGTTCGCAAAGTAAGCGTTGAGTTTCATAGATAACTTCCAGCGCACCCTGCGTCAGAGCTCCGCCGCGGCGCAACTGCGGCAGTAAAGGGTGCAATTCTGTAAATCCGGGCAAGCTGGCAACACGTTCATTGACCTTTGGATTGTATTTCATCGTACACGATCCCAAAGGATAGAAGTTTGTATCAACACCCATGTTTTTACGGCTCAATAAGGTATAGTGACGAACAACATCCTGTTCGGAAACTTCCGGTAAATTAGCGGCTTGTTTTCTTTTAAATTTCTCAGGTACAGCATTCTTTGTCGGAACATCCATTTTAGGTAAAGAGCTTCCTCTACGTCCTTTTTTGCCTTTTTCAAATATCAGCTTCATAGTACGGCCTCCAATGCTGTGGCTAAAGATTTTATTTCTTCTTTAGTCCGTTTTTCGGTAAGCGCGACTAATAATTGATTTTTTCTGTCAGGATAATAACGTCCAAGTGGGAATCCAGCAGCAAATCCTTTGTCAATCAGTTTCCCGACGACTTCCGCCGCATCGCATGGCAGTTGAATAACAAATTCATTAAAGAAGGCTTCTCCGCCGACAGCTTCGACACCATCTATGGCTAAAAGCAATTCTCTGGCATAAGCAGCTTTTGAAGCGCAAAGCTCCGCGAGTTGGATAAAACCTTCTTTTCCTATACAAGACATATACACTAGGGCGTTTAAAGCACAAAGACTTTCGTTAGAGCAGATGTTTGACATCGCGCTCTCACGACGAATATGTTGTTCACGTGTTTGGAGAGTTAGAACAAAGCCGTCTTTATCTTCAGAGTCAACTGTTCGCCCGCAGACTCTGCCCGGCATTTTACGCATAAGTTTAGTTGTTACTGCCATAATCCCCAGATAAGGACCGCCGAAGTTAAGGCTGTTTCCAAGACTCTGACCTTCCGCCGTAACAATATCAAAACCGAGTTCACCCGGAGGTGTTAGAAGTGCTAGAGAGATTGGATAGGTCGAACAAACTGACAAAGCTTTTTTCGCATGGACTTTTTCATTGAATTTTTCCCATGCCTCAATAGTGCCGAAAAAGTTTGGATATTGGACGATAACGCAAGCTGTTCTGTCACTTACGGCATCCAGCAATGCTTTTTGACTGGAATCATCCACGCCGGACGGGATTTGAATTAATTCTATATTTAGATTGGAACTATAGGCGTAAAGCATTTCGCGAAAAATTGGTGAAACTGCTTCGGAGACTACAACCTGCCGACGGCGTGTCGAGCGAATTGCCAGCATCATCGCTTCAAACAAAGCTGTACCGCCATCATATAAAGAGGCGTTTGATACCGGCATGCCGGTTAAACGACAGATCATTGACTGGTATTCGTATATCGCCTGCAAAGTTCCCTGCGAAGCTTCCGGCTGATAAGGAGTATATGCCGTATAAAATTCAGAACGGCTGCTTATTTCGCTGACTGCTGCCGGGATAATATGGTCATAGTAACCAGCACCGAGAAAAGTATGCAGTTCAGTGGCATTTTTTGATGCTAACTGGCGTAATTTGCTTATTACTTCAAATTCAGACATCCCCTCCGGAATATTTGCCAATGCCGGTTCAGGAACTACAACCTGAGATTTTCGCCACATATCGGCGAAATCAGTACAGCCAATTGTTTCAAACATTGCCTGTTGATCTTCTTTTGTATTTGCGATATACGGCACATTGTCTCCCAGTTTTATTTTTTAATCAAGTGACTTAAGGTATTTTACGTAAGCGTCCGGAGTCATCATATCACCAATCTCAGCCACGTCAATGTTGGCAAGTTTGCAAATCCAGCCTTCTTTTTCGGCTGATTCATTGATTAAACCTGGATTATCTTCCAATTCAGCGTTTACTTCCGTAACTGTTCCGCCAATTGGTGAATAAACATCTGACGCCGCTTTAACGGATTCAATCACTCCAATCGTATCACCAACAGTTACATCATCTTCTTCTATAGGGAGTTCTACATAAGTAATATCCCCGAGTTCTTCGGCAGCGTACTCAGAAATTCCAATTGTTGCTTCATTGTCTTTAATCATTATCCATTCGTGAGCTTCTGAATAATATTTCATTTTCATATCCATCCTTTGTAAATTGACTATAAATTTATTTTTTTCCTATGACACGATTTAACCCCAAAAATAGACATTGTCAAGTCTTAAAACAAAAACTTATAATTTTTTTCTTACTGTCCCCTCTTTATAGAATGGTAAGTCGCTGATTTTTCCTGTGATTGTGGAACGTCCGGCACTCAATTGTACTTCGTCGCCAATATCCAGACTTTTCCCGCTTTCGATATAAGCCATCGCAATGGCGGCACCAAGCGAAGGTGCAAAAGCACCGGAAGTAACAATACCAATCTTTGTGCCGGAAGCGTCAAGAACATCAGCGCCAGCGCGGGCAGCACGTCTTCCTTCCAAAGTAATTGCGATTAATTTATTTTCGACCGGAAGCGCTTTGAGAGCCGCTTTGCCGGTGAATTCGCGTTCCGGGAAATCATCTAATTTAAGCATCGGCGCGTATCCCGCGTCCAATGGAGTGTAGTCTTCGGTCAGTTCATGACCATAAAGTGCATAACCGCACTCAAGGCGCAAAGTATCACGAGCTCCAAGACCAATCGGCTTGATGCCATCGAATGAAAGGAGATAGTTCCACATGTCAGCAGCTTTATCAGCATCAAAATACAGTTCAAAGCCAAGTTCTCCGGTGTAACCTGTGCGGCTCAATAACACTGGAATATCATTAATTACAGCTTCGGTCCAGTTGAAGTAATTAGGCAGGTCAGCGATTTTCAAACCGGCTTTAGCGAGAATGTCCGCCGCGAGCGGTCCCTGCAAATCAAGCTTGGCGGTTAAATCTGAAACATCCTCAAAAACGACATCTTCAGGCAGTTGCGATTGTATCATCTCAGAATCAGCGGCTCTAGTACCGGCGTTGACTACAATAAAAAAATCTTCTTCAGCTAAACGATAAACAATTAGATCATCCATCACTTTACCGGCTTTATTGAGGAGAAAATTATAACGACAAAGACCAACACGCTGATTAAAGACCGGACGGGCAAAAATCGTGTCCAGAGCTTCAAGCGCGGCTTTTCCACTTATGCGGAATTCCCCCATGTGGCAAATATCAAACAAGCCGACTTTTTCGCGGGTATGTTTGTGTTCCGCTAAAATCCCGTCGCTATACTGCACCGGCATATTCCAGCCGGAAAAATCTACCATTTTAGCACCAGCAAGCTTATGACATTCCGCCAGTGGAGTGTTTTTTATTTCAAGATCAGACATGCCGAATCGTCTCCTTTGTTTATTTTAATAAAAACGTGTTTAATTTAGTAAACTTAAAAGTAATGTAAATAATTAATAATTCTACAAATAAAGCAAAAAAATAACTCTTTTTTTACTCTGTATAGATATTGACTGCATCCAGAGCTTCTCTCAATGCTTCGCATGGAAGACCTATTACATTATCCAGCGAACCTTCGATGAAATCAATTAGCATTTCACCGTGTTCTTGAATAGCATAAGCACCTGCTTTGTCTAAAACCTCTACTAAAGAAAGATATTCATCAACCACATCAGCAGTGAAAGCCTTAAAATGAACTTTGGTACGAACCGCGAAAGTACTGTTGGTCTTTGTGCTCAGAGATTGCAGACTTACCGCGCTTACAACAAAATGACTGGCATTGGAAAGTTTGAGTAGGATATTTTTGGCATCACTAAGGTTTTTGGGTTTGCCAATAATTTTATGTTGATACTCTATTACAGTATCGGCACCAATCACTAGGGAATCAGGATATTTTTTAGCGATATCCTGTGCCTTGCGCAGGGCGTTTGTTGTAGCGACTTCAGTATAATGAATTTCGTTGCTGAGCTCTGTAACAGAAGATGGGACTTGGATAAAATCCAGTCCCATCTTGTTTAATAAAAGCTTACGCCGTTCAGAATTAGATGCTAAAATAATCTGCATCGAACTATTTTTTTGCTTTAGAGTCTGTAACAGCTTTCTTTTTGTCAGCCGGAGCTTTTTCTTCTTTTTTCGTTTCTGCTGTTGTCATAGAACCAACAGAAATTGCCGCGGTTTTACGAGTATCCAAGACTGCGTCTATTTTTTGTGTATTCAAAAGATCGGCTTCTTGTAATTGAATGTGGCGCAAATGTAAATGTACTTTTTTGATATTCTTAATACCGAAAAGAGCATTAAGAGATTCAATAACCCGTAATTTAAATTTTGCGGCATGATCAGGCAGCCCGCCTTTTGAGGCATCGAAATCTAAATAGACTTCAAGGAATGGTTTGTTTCCATAGCGGAATAGATTTACTTTGTTGATTGTCAGCGCGCTGAATTCTTTCTCCAGGGCTTTAATCACCGCCATAATCGCGGAACAAGAAATAAAGGCATTACCGTTATCAGCATTTATGCTAATAGTGTGACATCTTTTTTTCCGAAAAATAATCTTCAATATAATGCGAATTATAAACAGACCAAGTAAGGTCAATCCCACAACGACGAGCGCAAAGAAATAACCTGAATTGAAATCATTAACCGGTATATTCATAGAGGTCAACATATCTTTTAGAAAATTTATCATTTTCCCACCTTCCTGTTTTTAGTTTTAAATTAAAAACCTAGCTTATTTTGCGACTTCTTCCACCTCTGCTGATTCAGGTACCGGAGCTTCTTCGATTTCCTGAATTATGACATTAACACTGGTCGCAGTCATGCCGGTAACCTTTTCAACTTCTTCAATAATTACAGATTGGACTTGTGCCGCGATTTCCGGTACGTTGTATCCGAAAATAAGGTTAACTTTGATTTCAATAGCTACTTTGTCTTCGTCTATTTCAATTGCAATCGCACGGTCATGAATTTTACGGCTACCGACGATTTCCGCGATGTTGTCAACGAAAGAACTTCCTGATAATCTGGAGATGCCGTCTATTGATAATGCGGCACGACGAACGATTGACGATATCACGTTTCCGTGAATTTTTACAAGACCAAGCTCGTTACTTTTTTCACAAGATGCTGCTTCTTTAACGGCGGTACTGACTTTTTCCTGCTTTGAAACTGTCTGTTTCATAATCAATTCTCCTGTTTTAACATTTTATTACAAACTTATGATAAGGAAATTACTTAATTTTTTCATCAATCATTTTTTCTAAAAATCCGGTATCAAATTTTCCCTGTATGAAATCTTTTTTATTAATAACTTCAAGCGTAAATGGGATGGTAGTATGAACACCTTCGACAATAAATTCTTCGAGCGCGCGACGACATCTTTCAAGAGCTTGTTTGCGGTCTTTGCCGTAAACAATCAATTTTCCGATCATGCTGTCGTAATAAGGAGGAATTACATAGCCTGTGTAAGCATGCGAATCTATCCGTACTCCAAGTCCGCCTGCTGGAATAAATAAATCAATTTTACCAGGGCTGGGCGTGAAATTTGTTGCCGGATTTTCAGCATTAATACGACATTCGATAGCATGTCCGGTGATTGTGACATCTTTTTGGGTAAAGGATAGTTTTTTACCTGTAGCGACGCTAATTTGCTCTTTAATCAAGTCAACGCCGGTAACTTCTTCAGTCACACAATGTTCAACCTGAATACGGGTATTCATTTCCATGAAATAGAATTCACCATTAGAAAAAAGGAATTCAATGGTACCGGCATTGTTATATTTCGCGGCTTTCGCGGCTTTAACAGCGGCACGTCCCATTTTATCCCGCAATTTTTCATTAATCGCCGGAGACGGAGCTTCTTCAATAAGCTTCTGCTGGCGACGTTGTATCGAACAGTCACGTTCTCCGAGATGAACAACGTTACCATGATTATCAGCAATGATTTGAACTTCAATATGCTTAGGATTAACCAGAAATTTTTCCATATAAACAGCACCGTTCCCGAAAGAGTTTTCCGCTTCCGTCCGAGCCGCATGGTATCCTTGAATCAGGCTGGCGTCATTGTGAGCGATACGCATGCCGCGTCCGCCACCGCCGGCTGTCGCCTTGATGATAACCGGATATTTTAATTTGTGTGCTATTTTTATAGCGTCTTTTTCATGATGAATAAGACCATCACTGCCGGGAGTGATAGGAACGCCAGCGGCTTTCATAGTATCACGGGCATTAGCTTTGTCGCCAAGCGCGCGCATTGCTTCCGGGGTCGGACCAATGAATGTGATCTTGCAGTCTCTGCATACTTCCGCAAAGTGAGCATTTTCAGCCAGAAAGCCATATCCCGGATGAATAGCGTCAACATCACATATTTCAGCAACACTGATAATTCTGTCTATCAGAAGATAACTTAGTAACGGTTGTGGTGGTCCGATACACACGGCTTCGTCCGCCAACCTTACAGGGAGAGAATCTTTATCCCCTTCCGAGTAAACAACAACTGTTTTGATGCCAAGTTCGCGACATGCGCGAATTATACGCAGAGCTATTTCTCCACGATTAGCAATAAGTATTTTATTAAACATAATTCACTTTCCTGTTGATTTATTCAATAACAAAAAGAGCTTGTCCATATTCTACAGGAGTGGAATTATCGACTAAGATTTCCTTGATAATACCAGCTTTTTCAGCTTTGATTTCATTCATCACCTTCATTGCTTCAACGATACAGACGACAGTATCAACTGTTACTTTATCGCCAACGCTGACAAAAATTGGAGTTTCAGGAGATGGAGAAGAATAGAACGTTCCAACGATAGGAGAGTCAATTGTGTTTTTAGGTTCTGCTGACTCTGCCGGCGCGGCGGCTGGAGCAACTGGCGCGGCGGCTGGAGCAACTGGCGCGGCGGCTGGCATTGTTGTAAAAACTTGAGTTTTGTCATTCCCGCGTTTAATGCAGAGATTATACTCTTCCGCTTCAATTTTAAATTCTGTCAAATCATTGTCTGACATCATTTTGACGATTGTTTTGATTTCTTCAATTTTCATAAGAAAATATCCTTATCTGTTTATATTTTATACTACTGTGTTATGTGATTTTACCAAAGAGCGTAATGCCCACTCGTAGCCATCAACTCCCAATCCGGCAATCGTCGCGATGCAGGCGGGAGCGGTTAAGGATTCACTGCGAAATTCTTCACGAGCTCCGATATTACTTATATGCACCTCTACCGCGGGCAAATCGACTGCTTTTAAAGCATCGTGGATTGCTACGCTGGTATGAGTATAAGCGGCAGGATTTATAATGATAGCATCAATGCCATCTTCTGTTGCATTACCAATCTTATCCACGATATTTCCCTCGTGGTTTGACTGATAACAAAGCAAATCAACTTCCAAAGCAAGAGCTACTTTCTTTAAATCGCTCTGGAGCTCATCTAAAGTAAGTTTTCCATATATTTCCGGCTCCCGTTTTCCGAGGAGCTGCATGTTAGGACCATTTATTAATAGAATCTTCATAGCAGTTAATATAGACTCCTTTTTGGGTTTTTACCAGTTTTCAAATCAATAATTTTTTTTAATTTATAT
>JAHOYW010000159.1 GCA_019038735.1 Victivallales bacterium
TTCTCTGGTGTTCCTGAGAGGAATCACAGCCGCGACGCTTACTGAACTTGATAATGAATTTATGACAATCTTGCGTGAAGTAAGCAAAGTATTTAAATTCAAATACCTTCCTGAAATTCTCATCACAAAAGCGGTTGCGTCGCCGCTTACTATGGGAATCAGCCGGGTATCGGTGTTTATCCCGGAAAATCTGTATGGAAATATGACGGAAGATGAATTCAGAAGTATTTTATTTCATGAATTTGCTCATATTCACCATAAAGATCATCTTTTTAGTATTCTAAATAAATTTATCATCGGACTTAACTGGTGGAACCCACTGGTTTATCATATCAGTACTGAACAAAACATGGCAAGGGAAGATGTTTGTGACGACTACGCAATAAAAGGAATAAAAAGCGCGGAAGTCTACAGCACTTGTCTTGTCAATCTCGCGGAAAGAATATGCCTGATCAGCAATTTACCCGCAACAGCAGGGATGGCGGGAAGAAAATCTAGTCTCGAACGAAGAATAAAATCAATTATGTCAAAGGAGAGAAAAATGTTTTCCAAAACAAAAAAATCAGTAAAATTAGCAACAGTCATTCTATGTGCTTTAGTCATAAGCCTAATAGGTGGAATCAATGTTTCATGTGCGGAAGCAACGAATTCTACAGTAGGGAAAAAAGAGTCTCGGCAAAATTCTAAATCTGAAACAGCGGCAATTAAGGCTGCAAAAAGCTGGCTTGCGCTACTTGACGCGGGGAGATTCCAGGAAAGCTGGGAACAGGCGGCTCAAGTCTTCAAAAAAGCTATTACGAAAGAGCAATGGGCAAAAGCAATGGCAGGTTTGAAAAAAGCTTTTGGGAAGAATATTTCCAGAAAACTCAAATCTAGGCGTTACTACACATCATTGCCGGGAGCTCCAGACGGAAAATACGTTGTGATTCAATTCAAATCTTCATTTGAGAACAAGAAATCCGCTATTGAAACCATTACTCCCATTTTGGATGAAGATGGTAAATGGCGGGTATCCGGGTATTTTATCAAGTAGAGTAAAGTATCTCCGATACGATGTTTTTTTGGAGGGCGAGACTCTGTCGAGCCGTTAAATATCACTAGTGTTCGGCTCGACAGAGTCTCGCCCTCCAAACGTAAATCTTCTGCTTGAATATTCGGATATGCTCTGAAATAATATTAAAAATTTTCTTTTAGATAAGCTTGCAGTTCAGCATCCGCACTTTTAACTTTAGCGGTTTGGTCAAATCTGAACTGTTTTAGCTTTTGCGCGATTTCGGCATCGCCAAGTGCCAGAATAGCCACAGCATAAAGAGCCGCGTTTTTGCCACCGGCTTTGCCGCTGGTAACAGCCGCTACAGGTATTCCCGGAGGCATTTGTACAGTTGCCAGCAAGGCATCCATGCCGCCAAATGGTTCTGATGCCATTGGTAAACCGATAACCGGTAAAATTGTATGAGCCGCGACAACACCGCCGAGGTGAGCTGCCATTCCGGCAACGCATATAATTACTTTAAAGCCATTATTTTCAGCGTTTTCCGCAAATTTGCAAGCGTCAGCAGGAGTCCGGTGAGCGGACATTACATGTGCTTCGAATTTGATTCCAAAATCTTTAAGTATTTTAAAAGAATTTTCAACAACGGGTAGATCGCTTTGACTTCCCATCAAGATAGCTACTACAGGTTTTTGGGACATAGTTATTCTCCAATATTTTAAAATTTTAGAAAAAAAGCTGGCGGTCAATTAAGTCAGCCAGCTTTGAGATTTAAAAAAATATAATTTACTTTTTTACTTTTTTTGGAGTCGCTTTAGCGGCTTCAGTAGATTTTGTTACATCTGCAAAAATATCAATTTCAGCTTCTTCGCCAGTGCCATGGGTATAATACAATTTACCTTCGGCAATTTCTAAAAGCGCAATATCAAGGTGATTCGCAGTGTCGCATTTAAGCATCGGACGTCCGCCTAATGCAAGCTGTCTAGCTCTTTTACTCGCGACAATAGAAAGTATCTGAGGTTCAGTTATAACTTTCTTTGCACGTTCAAGATATGAATTATTCACGTTAAGTCTCCTTGACTAAGTTTTTTCATCAAAAGGTGTAATCTACACCCTTTGATGAAAATTTCAATTAATAATCAATAATTTCACGATGTTTATCAATTGTAGTTAGATCACCGCTCATTACGCGCATGAAACGTTCCTCAAACTGAGATTCAGCATCAAGGATATAACGTTCAGCGAGCACTTCTCGTTCAGAATCTTTCAAGGCATCACGCAGCATCAGCATGCCAACGAAAATAAATGCTTCCATTTCGACAAGACATTGTGCGACGAGGCTCTGATATTCCGTGTCTTTTTTCACAGCAACATATTTAATTGCTTCGAGTTGTTTTTCATAAAAAGTAGCGACTTTATCTTTCAGGCGTGCAAGCATGCCTTCAAAAGGTAGAGCCATGAGTTCTTTGATGCGGTCTTCATTATGGTGTTGCATTACACCACCGATGGCGGCAACTACTTGTAATTGAGTAGTACCTTCATAGATGTTAGTAATACGGGCATCACGATAAAAACGCTCAACCGGAAAGTCTTTCATGAAGCCGGTTCCACCGTGAATCTGGATGGCATCGTAAGCAACCTGATTGGCTACTTCAGTAGCTTGAGCTTTACACATTGGTGTAAGTACAGCCGCGACACGAACCCAGTATTTGGCTTTTTGCCGTTCTTCAACAGTAATATCAGCTTTATGCTCGACCATTTGAGTATAAACATAACGCAAGTCAACTGCACGGGTTGTTTCGTACAATAAAGCACGAGTTGCCACGATTTTAGTTTTCATGCGGGTGAGCATGTCGTAAACCGCGGGGAACTTGTCAATTGATTTTTTGAACTGCTTACGTTCTTCAGCATATTTGCGGGCTTCAAAAAAAGCGGCTTCGGCAATACCGAGAGCTTGAGCACTGATCGCGATGCGGGCACCGTTCATCAAGCTCATAACAGCTTTAGTCAAACCACGACGGCGTTGTCCGCAAAGTTCAGCGGGAACGTCGTTATATTGCAATTCAGCAGTAGCGACACCGTGGATACCGAGTTTGTTTTCGATACGGCGGACTACCAGTTCAGGGCATTTTTCACAAACGAACATTGAAAGTCCGCGTCCGTCAACAGTACCTTCTTCGGAACGCGCCAGAACGAGATGTACTTTAGCACAGCCGTTGGTGATGAAGCGTTTCATTCCGTTGAGGAACCATTGACCGTTTTCATCCTGATACGCGCGGAGGCGTACAGACTGGAGGTCAGAACCTGAATCAGGCTCAGTCAAGTCCATCGCGCCGTCAACTTCGCCGGAAGCGAAGAGCGGAAGGTATTTATCTTTCTGTTCCTGAGTACCATAATCACTGATAGTTTCAGCGATATCCTGTAAACCGAAAAGGTTTTGCAGAGAGGCATCAGCGCGTGAAACCATTTCTGTCATCATAGTATATACTGAAGCAGGAAAGTTTAAACCGCCGTATTTGTGATCAAGCATAGCGCCTGAAACACCTGCGTTGTCAAGGTCTTTGATGTTTTGCACAGTCAATGGGTAGTAAGTAACTACGCCATCCGCGAAATGCGGACCGTTTTCATCGACTTCTTCCGCACGCGGAGCGATATTGTCGGCGCAAACTTCACCAACAACTTTCAAGACACGTTCGTAGTTGTCTTGCGCATCCGCGTAATCACAGGGAGCAACGTCGAATTCTTTGGCGTATTCGTAGTTGTTCTCGCGCAATGCGGAAGCTTCTTTTAAATCAAGATTAGCCAGTGTAAACTGGAGGTCTTTATTTTCTGTAAAAAAGTTAGCCATAGTAAAAATACCTCCTTAGGCTTTTGCTTTGAATGCCGCGATCATTTTTGGAATGACTTCATTCAAATCACCGACTATGCTGTAATGCGCAATTGAAAGAATTGGCGCATCCGGATCGGCGTTGATCGCGATAATTTTTTGAGAATCATCCATTCCGGCGCAATGCTGGATGGAACCACTGATACCGCAAGCGATATACAATTTAGGGCGAACTGTAACCCCAGTTTGACCGACCTGATGGTCATGATTGATCCAGCCGGCATCGACCGCGGCACGAGAAGCACCGACATCGCCACTGAGTGCTTCAGCCAAGTCATAAATGAGTTTGAAGTTATCTTTTGAACCGACCCCATAACCGCCGGACACAATAACTTGCGCGGCACCGAGGTTGATTGATTTATCCTGACGGATACGTTCAATAACTTTGATTACAGTATCGCTGTTGTCAAGTTGAACATCAATTTTGACTACTTTACCTTTTAATGAGCTATTAGGCTCATCCATTTTCATAACACCCTCACGGACAGTAACCATTTGCGGGTCGTCCCAGGTGTTTACGATGGTGGCAATGATATTTCCGCCGAAAGCCGGACGGATCTGCATCAATTTGTCAGTATATGATTGTTTGTTGATTTTGTCATCAAAATCATCAATTCTAAGTTCTGTACAGTCAGCTGTCAGTCCAGCAAGCTTTTCAGAAGCTACACGTGGAGCCAGCTCACGACCTTTGTAAGTCGCGCCGAACATAAGAATATTTGGTTTGTGTTCCAAAATAAGCGACATGATAACTTTAGCGAATGGCAATACAGTGAAAGGTTCGAGGCGTTTATCTTCCGCCAGGAATACTGTATCGCAACCGTAAGAATAAAGTGTATCAACGCAGCCGTCGAGCTTGTCGCCAAGCAGGACTGCTTCAGTTTTTACTCCGAGCTCGTTAGCTAACTCGCGGCCTTTACAGACCAATTCGAGGCTAACGTCGGCAATTTTGCCGCCTTCCTGCTCGATAAAAACCCAGACATTTCCGATTTTTTTCGTCATGATATTATCCTAATGTATGATCTTCAATAAGTTCGTGGATGAGGTCGCTAATGCCCGCTTCTGTAGGTTCGACAGATTTCGCGTCGCCACCCGTGAGGATAACGCTTTGAATCTTTTTAACCTTAGTAGGTGAGCCCGGCAGTCCGACACGCCCTTTGTCAGCGCCAACATCTTCTGCACTCCACTCGTGGATCAGAAGATTTTTGGCGACGAGATTATCAGCTTCTTCCACGAGGGATTCAGCGTCAGTATAATTTGCGTCCGCATGGTCTTTAGCCAACTCTGAGCGAGTACGGGCGCGTTTATATTTCATAATTCTAGTGGCATTCATCGGGCGTGGTTCGTTACCTTCAATAACAGTCATCAATACTGGAGTTGGAGCTTCCAATACTTCGTAACCGCCTTCGATAGTACGTTTGACGCTGACTTTATCTTTGCTCAAATCAATCACATCTTCAACATAAGCAAGTTGAGGAATTGCAAGTTTTTCAGCAAGTTGTGGTCCGACCTGTGCTGTGTCGCCGTCAATTGCCTGGCGTCCGCAGAGGATCAAATCAAATTTTCCATATTTCTTGGCACAGCAGCTTAAAGCATAGCTGGTCGCCAGCGTATCGGCACCCGCGAAGGCGCGATCTGTTAAGAGGATACATTCGTCGGCACCCCGGTACAATGAAGCACGCAGAACTGCGGTTGCGTTTGGCGGACCCATTGTTCCCACCACTACTTTCGCGCCGAAGCGGTCTTTTAGTTGCAACGCTAATTCTAATGCATTCAAATCTTCTGGATTGAAGATTGCCGGAAGAGCAGCGCGATTCACAGTACCGTCCGGCTTCATTGCGTCGCCGGTGATATTCTGGGTATCTGGAACCTGCTTGACAAACACGATTACAGTGTAACTCACAGTATTTTGACTCCCGTTGTTAAAGTTATGAGAAGAGGAGAATCCTCTGTCTCTATAAAATACAAATTTACTGCTTAAGATAGCACCAAAGAGAGAAAAGTAAAACTAAGAAATTAAAAAAAAACAAGAAAGAATTCAAACCAGCAAAAGTACTGAAAAATAGGCACTTAGTATAGTAAGGTGCCATTTTTCTCTCTAATTATTTGTTTGTCCGATTTCTTCGTCAGTTCCAATGTCACATAGACGGCAATGACGACAATCCAAACCTTGTGGCGGAATATATACTTCTCCACGCTTGACGGCCTTATGCATGTTAAGTTTATTCATAGCCGCTAGGAAACATCCCAGAATGATAAATGCTCCCGGAGCACCTGTCCATAGCATAAAGTCAACTGTCCATGGGATGATTATCTTGATTTGGAATAGCGAGCCTGTAGCTAAAAACTCACGCATTCCTCCAAGAGCTGTCAATGCCAAAGCAAAACCAAGTCCCATGCCTAATGCATCCATGATTGAACGCAACACGCTAGTCTTAGAAGCAAATGCCTCCGCACGACCGAGGACGATACAGTTAACCACGATCAAAGGAATAAATATCCCCAGAGATTTATTTATAGCCGGCGGTGCGTAAGCGTTCATCAGCATTTCAATAACCGTCACAAAGGTCGCGATAACGACGATATATACAGGGATACGGATTTTTTTAGGTACGATATTACGCAGCATTGAAATAACTATATTACAGCCAAGCAGAACACAGGTCGTAGCGACACCCATACTTAATCCATTTTCGGCGTTACTGGTAACCGCTAGGGTCGGGCACATGCCGAGAAGCATTACCAGCACTGGATTTTCTTTCCAGATTCCTTTGGTAAAATCTTTTATTAAACTCATAATTGCTATTCCTCTATTTGTCTGCTTTTGAAAGCTCTTTGATGATTTCTTTACGATTCACAACGAAAGCATGTGCTATTTTATAAACGACTCCAGTAACTGCTTTGCTGGAAATAGTCGCCCCGGTCATATAATCAAATTTACCGCCGTCTTTAGTTACTTGCCATGGAGTATCGCCCGCGCTCTTGTCAGCGAACTGGTCAAGAATTTTGTTGCCGGCCGGCAGTCCAGCGTTTTTGCCTGCTTTTTCAAATATACTGACAATAGTTTTTTGCCGCTTGCGTTCACAGACTACAGTGCCTAATCCCGGCGTTTCTTTTTGTTCGGTAATCAATACCGCCGAAAGCTTTTTGCCGTCAACAACTGCGATTGTACGGATTTTTCCATCAAGTTTTAAGCCCACCATCGCGGCGATTTTGCCACTGTAGCCTTTCATGCTGGAACCTGAAGCCGCTACTGCGACAAGTTCTCCGTTTTTCTTTGCGCCGTAAAAAGTGATACCATTCTTCTTGAAAGTATTATTTCCAGGTGAATTATCAAAAGCAGGCAGGACTTCTTTCAATGCCTTATTGACTGATTCCATTTTCATTTTCTTGATTGGCTCCTCGGTGATTTTGTCATCTTAAGCCAGTATCAAAGCGGCTATTGCGGCACATATCCCGAGGAAAATCCCCAATACTATAATATTTTCAGTTTCTTTAAGTTTTTTCATGCTTTTGCTCCTTCTTTGTCTTCACGAGCGTGAAAACCAAATGGTTTTTTAGTAGCGAATCTATCAATCAGAGGAACTAAAGAATTCATAAACAAGATAGCAAAACTTACACCTTCAGGGTAATTGCCCCAAATACGAATGATACAAGTAATAAGTCCACAGCCTATTCCAAAAAGCACCGCGCCTTTTTTCGTCATTGGCGAAGTTACCATATCGGTAGCCATGAAAATAGCTCCCAGCAGTAAACCGCCAGTAAGTATATGGAACAATGCCGGAGGTGTTACGCCGGGGAAGAAATAGTTGATTATCGCTGTGAATGCCGCGACAGTGGCAACATAAAATACTGGCACTTGCCATTTTATTAATTTAAAAAATATCAGAATAACTCCACCGAGCAATAATGCTACAGCCGAAGTTTCTCCAAGACAACCACCCATATTCCCTAAGAAATACTCTTGGTAAGCTTCAGGGTTAGCGACATTAGCAAATACGCCCTGCGCATTTTGAAGCACTTTCTCTGTAGTAGATACTACACCCAGCGGTGTCGCGCAGGTGATCCCGTCAATATCCATAAATCTGGTAGGAACCCAGCTGGTCATATATTTTGGTAATGCGATCAGCAATGCTACACGAGCAACCAATGCGGGATTAAAGGGATTATGTCCCAAGCCGCCAAAGACTTGTTTACCCAGCCATATAGCTAAAAACGCGCCGATTAAACACAACCACCACGGTACTCCGGCGGATAAGTTCATTGCCAGCAGTAAGCCAGTCAGGACTGCACTTAAATCTTTAACCGTATTAAGTGGTTTGCCGGCAAATTTACACCAGATCATTTCAGCCGCAACTGAAAACGCAATACAATATAATATTACCAGAATCGCGGCATTTCCGAAAAACAGCATTCCAGCAAAAACAGCAGGCATCAAAGCAATCATAACTTTCAGCATTACTTTCTGAACATCTTCATTCGCATGGATATGCGGTGAGGAGCTAAGTACCAGTTCGTTTCCTTTTGGAAGCTGCATTTCAGCTTTCGGCGCAGCTTCCTGTTTTATTTCTTCATTCATGTTTTATTTCTCTCTATTTTTTTGAACGATTACGAATTTCAGCTTTAGCTCGGCGAAAATGCTGTACCAAAGGACGATTTGAAGGGCAAACGTATGCGCATGAACCGCATTCAACACAATCCATAAGATTATTTTTAGCCGCTAAATCAAATTTTTCACTTTCAATCGCCGCGCTAAGCGAGCCCGGCTGTAAATTCATCGGACAAGCATCCAGGCATCTTCCACAACGGATACAGGCAGTTGATTGATATTGAGTAATTTCCTCTTTTTTCATCAACAGGACGCCGGAAGTATTTTTAGTAACAGTTACCTGTAGTGATTTTTGCGCAAATCCCATCATCGGACCGCCGAGAATAATTTTAGCCGGTTCGCAAACTATGCCACCGGCAAATTTAATCGCTTCAACAATCGGTGTTCCCAATTTTAAACGCCAGTTACTTGGATTCTTGACCGGCAGACCAGTAATAGTAGTAATGCGCTCAATCAAGGGTTTACCCTCGGTTACAGCATCAGCCACCGCGGCGGCACTGCCAACATTCTGAACCACACAAGCCACATCCATAGGCAATCCGCCGGTAGGCACTTCGCGTTTAATTATTGCACTGATTAAATGTTTTTCAGCACCTTGAGGATATTTAACCTGTAAGCCGACAATTTTAATTCCATAAGCATCAGCTTTTGCTAAGAGTGTATCAATAGCATCCATTTTATTTACTTCAACACCAATATAAATATCCGTCACAGCAATAGCTTTGCCAAGAATAGCGGCGCCTTCGAGTACTTTTTCAGGATATTCCACCATTAAACGATGGTCGGCAGTTAAATATGGTTCGCACTCCGCGCCATTGAGAATCAAACAATCAAGTTTTTTCTCAGGGGGAGGAGAAAGTTTTACATGAGTCGGGAAAGCCGCTCCGCCCATGCCGACAACTCCGGCATCACGAATACGGTCTTTTATCGCTTGCGGTTCAGCGTTTTTCCAATCCATAGGCGGCATTAATTCGCCCCACTGATCTTCACCGTCAGCACTTATAAAAACAGCTTGCACCGGTACACCCATTGGGCCGGGGATATTATCTATTTTTAATATCTTTCCACTAGTCGGTGAATGCAGAGCTACGGAAACAAATCCGCCAGCCTCAGCAATGACCTGTCCTTTTTTTACTTCATCACCTTTAGCGACAAGCACTTTAGGCGGAGCTCCGATATTCTGGTGGATTATGACTTGATATTCTTCAAGTAAAGGAGCATCCTGAATAGCGGCGGAACTCGAAAGAGCTTTGCCGTCACTTGTCGGATGAATACCACCTTTAAAAGTAAGTCCTTTAGAACTAGACATTATACCACCTCACTTTTTGAAGCTTTTTCAATTTTTAAATGTTCAGTTTCGGAAAGCAGACAGCTTGTAGGACATTTTACATTTTCAAAGATAGCGGTATCAACGAGTTTCTCAGCTTCATAATTAACACTTATATTAAAGCCATCAATAATGAACTGGTTTTCTTCGCCGGCCTTAACGCATTTGCGGCAGGCAATACATGGAACCGCGCAGACTTTCATTTTAGCCGCGCCTTTTTCAGGTGAATTACAGTAAATATGAACTTTCGCGGTTTGCGGCGCAAGCTCTATGATCTTACGCGGACAAGTGTCAATACAAGCTCCGCAACCTACACAAAGGTGTGGATGAACTACAGCTAGACCATTAAGCATCTCAATAGCGTTGAATGGACATGCGCGCGCACAGCTTCCCATGCCAAGGCAACCGTAAGAACAGCCTTTCGGTCCTCCGGCAATCAGCGAAGCGGAAACGCAATCACTCACACCATTATAAAGAGTCTGTACTTTTTCCTGATTATGGTCTCCACCACAAAATACGACGGCAACTTGCTTGACAGCGTCGCCGACTTCTATGCCTAAGGCTTTAGCTATAGATGAGATTTGTTCCTGAGAAGCTACAGGACATTTACTTGGCGGATTCTCTCCTTCGATAATTGATTTCGCGAAATCAGCGCATCCGGCTTTGCCGCAACCGCCGCAATTTACGCCGGGTAAGAGTTCGCTGACCAGATCAATTCTAGGATCGACTTCAACTTTAAATAATTTCGCGGCTATACCAATAATCGCCCCGAGAATAATCCCGATGACTGCCATGGTTATAACTGCTGTAACAAAAACTTCCATTTATATTTCCTCTATTTTAACAAAGTCCTGAAAAACCGATAAAAGTCATCGCCAATATTCCGGCGGTGATTAACGCGATAGCCATTCCCTGAAAAGGTTTCGGCACTTGAGAAAGCTCAAGGCGTTCACGAAGACTGGAAAATAAAACCAGTGCTAGAGCAAAACCAATAGCGGAAAAGAAGCCGAAAAGAGTTGCCTGTCCGACACTATAATTTGATTTAGCACTAAGCGTAGCCACTCCCATTACCGCGCAGTTTGTAGTAATCAAAGGTAGATAAATACCTAAGGCACTATACAGCGGCGGACTGATTTTCTGCAGGACAATCTCGACAAGCTGTACCAATGAAGCGATAATCAGAATAAACAATAGAATTTGCAGAAATCCTAAGTTTACTGTGTATCCGCAAATTGGATAAGGCTCTTTGAGAAGATAATTATAAATTAAAGAAGTTGCGAACGATGCCAAAGTCATCACAAAAATTACTGCTCCTGACATGCCCATCGCTGTATCCAGCCGTTTCGACACCCCAAGAAAGGGACAAATCCCCAAAAATCTGGCCAACACAAAGTTGTAAACCAGAACCGCTCCAACCGTAAGCTGGAGGTACTCTGTTACTTCACCCATAACCCTGTTCCCTGTTTTTTTATATCTTTATACTATTCTATATTAGAAAGCACCGCATAATATAGTTCGTTTCAGGGCATTTTCAAGCACCATTAAAGCAAAAAATATCAAAGCACGTGACACTCTTTTATATTTTTTCAATTATCTCTTTTAAAGCTTAAAATATATGATATAATAGTTTAGCGACAACTAATATAATCGAATAAAAAATAAAAACTAAGGAGTTGTAAAATGGGTGGTTTTTTTGGAGTTGTTTCAAAAAGTGATTGTGTTGATGATTTATTTTACGGTACTGATTATCATTCGCATTTGGGTACGCGGCGTGGTGGTATAGCAACAACAAACGATCAAGGCGAGATTATTCGCCGCATACATGATATCTCCAATGCTCAATTCCGCTCAAAATTCAGTGATGATATTGATGAGTTTTCCGGTAATATCGGAATCGGTATTATCAGCGATTACGAAGATCAGCCGCTGCTGATTTCTTCACATCACGGCACTTATTGTTTAGTTACTGTCGGAAAAATCAACAATATCGACGAACTGGTGAGCGAAGCATTCGAGCGCGGTATCTCGCATTTCTCCGAAATGAGTGACGGCGAAATGAACCAGACCGAATTAGTTGCAATGCTTATCAACAGCCAGCCTACTATCGAAAAAGGCATCGCCTGCGCACAGGAAAAAATCGAAGGATCATGCTCGATTTTACTAATGCTCGACCATTGTCTGTACGCGGGACGGGATGCTTTAGGAAGAACCCCGGTTATTGTTGGCGAAAGAGATGACGGCTTCGCGGTTAGCATGGAAACAACAGCTTTCCCGAACTTGGAATACAAAATAAAACATGAGTTAGGTCCGGGCGAAATAGTCAAGATAACTGCCAAACAGCTTATTCAGAAAAAAGCAGCCGGAGACCGAATGCAGATTTGTTCATTTCTTTGGGTTTATTACGGTTATCCTTCGTCAAGTTATGAAGGAATCAATACCGAAGAAGTGCGTTACCGCAACGGAAAGTATATGTCGGAAACTGATGCGGAAGCCGGCGGTTTGGATATCGACTTAGTCTGCGGCATTCCTGATTCAGGGGTCGGGCACGCTTTAGGATACGCAAACGCGGCAGGAGTTCCTTATAGGCGGGCTTTTGTTAAATATACTCCGACCTGGCCCCGCAGTTTTATGCCGCAAAACCAGAACAAACG
>JAHOYW010000261.1 GCA_019038735.1 Victivallales bacterium
ACGTATAGGCTGAACCTGAAATTAAGATTTTTCTTTCTTTTCCTTTGATTTGAATTGAGCGGGGTGTTCCATTGGAAAAGCAAAGACTGCGAGTGCCTTGAAACGCTTCTTTTGTTGATGAACGGCAAGTTGACTTTATCTTGTCGAGAGAAAGGTATTTGCCGCTGAAATCCTGTAGTCCCCATCCTATTATACTGGTTCGTCCATCCCAGGTCATGAAGCTGTCAACAGTTTTTTCGACGTCTTCAAAACTGTAATTTGGTATTAGATTTGGATTTATTCTGATATTTTTTTTGAGTGTGGCACTGCCGCATGGTTTGCCATCCCATTTGCCGCTTGCAAAGCTCAAAATATAATATAATTCACTGTCTTCTTCCATTTTCTTATGTGGCATAAAGTAGATTAAAGCTTTGTATTTGGCAAGTGGAACCACATAAACATCTATTTTTTTATTTTTTTGCTTGACAATATGCATTTTTACAGATGCTAGATTGATTTCCTGCTTAAAGTCAATGTAGTAACTGAAAACCCTTTTTGGGAAACTGCTTTCATTTGAGAAAACATTTATTCCGACATTGTACTTTGCCGCAAAAGCGGAGACTGCGCAAAATATCACAAGAATGCAGATGAAAAAACGTTTCATGATTAAAATCCTAAGTTTTCAAATTAGATAGCTTTAATAGGATAAAAATACAACTTCTTAGCCATTCTTTCAAGTAAATTTAACTTTAATCTGTTTTTCTCTTGTCAGCTTATATGCTTTGGGGTTGAAAAAACTATATTTTAAAGTAAATTATTTTCTTACATTTATACTAATTATTTAAGGTTTAAGATATTATGAAAATGAGCAAAATGCTTGGACGCCGGATTAAAGAAGACCCAAAAGACGCTAAGACAGTAAGTCACAAATTTTTGATTCGTGGCGGTTACGCTAGAATGGTGTCAGCGGGGATATACTCTTTACTGCCTGTCGGCAAAAGGATTGTCGATAAAATTGAAGCTCTTATTCGTGATGAGATGAATAAAATTGATGGGCAGGAAATTCTTATGCCGGTGGTTCTGCCTGCTGAATTATGGGAAGAATCCGGGCGTTACGAATCAGTGGGACAGGAGCTTTTACGTTTTCAAGACCGCAACGGCAAGAAAATGCTTTTGGCGATGACGCATGAAGAAGCTATATGTCATTTAGTACGTACGGAGCTCAGCAGTTACAAACAGCTGCCGGCAATGGCTTATCAGATTCAGACTAAATATCGTGATGAAGCCAGACCCCGCGCCGGTCTTATCAGGGTACGTGAATTTACTATGAAAGACGGGTATTCTTTTCATATTTCGCAGGAATGTCTGGATGAATATTATAAAAAAGCACATCAGGCATATGTGAATATTTTCCGTCGTGTCGGTATGAACGATGTTCTTTCAATCGAATCTAATTCAGGAATGATGGGCGGCAAGATATCGCATGAATTTATGGCTGTTTCGGAGAATGGCGAAGATACAATCTTTATTTCTCCCGATGGTACTTACCGGGCTAATCGTGAAATCGCCACTGCCGCGTGGAAATTCGAGAAAGAAGCCGCGCTTGAAATGGAAAAAGTTCATACTCCGAATGCTAAAACTATTGAAGAAGTCGCGGAATTTCTTGGTATTGAAGCCAAAAATACCGGCAAGGCGGTATTTTATCAGAATGACGTCAGTGGCGAGCTTGTTTTTGCGGTCATTCGTGGAGATTTTGATGTAAACGAAAGCAAATTGCAAAATATCGCGTTGGCTTCAGGCTTGTCTTTTGCCAGTGACGAAGCGATACGCGCGGCTGGCTGTGAGCCTGGCTTTGCGTCACCTTTATCTATTGATGCTAGTAAAGTAAAAATAGTGGTTGACCTTTCAGTTCTTGAATCATCTAATCTTGTAGTTGGAGCTAATGAAGCTGATTATCATTACAAAAACTTCAATTTTGAAAGAGATATGACCAATACTAAAGACATTATAATCGCTGATATCGCGACTGTCCGCGCTGGAGACCCATGTCCGGTAACAGGTGAGCCATTACTTGAAAAACGTGGGATTGAGGTGGGTAATATTTTCCAGCTCGGCACCAAATATACCGATGCTATGAATTGTAATGTTCTGGATCAGAACGGTAAAGCTAAAAGTTTGATTATGGGTTGTTATGGAATTGGTGTCGGACGAACGATGGCATCAGTCATAGAGCAGAGTAATGATAATTACGGACCGATTTGGCCGATAACGATCGCGCCGTTCCAAGTTCAGCTTTGTGCTTTGAATCCCAAAAAAGAGAATGTCGCGGAAGTCAGTGATAAAATCTATACCGACTTGACTGCCGCTGGAATAGAAGTACTTTATGATGATAGAGGCGAAAAAGCCGGTTTTATGTTTAACGACGCAGACTTATTGGGAATTCCATTACGCCTGGTTGTTTCACCGAAAACGGTTTGTGATGGACAAGTTGAATTCAAGCGTCGCGGTATTCGCGAAGGTGATTTGCTTGAAGTTGCTGATGTTGTTGAAGCAATGAAGCAGTTAATTGCCGATGAATACAAAAAATACGAGTAAATTATAAATAAGTAATCAGTAATCAGGGTGCAGTAATCAGTAAAAGAAAAAAACTGATAACTGATAACTGATAACTGATAATAGGAGATTTCAAATGTGGGATTATAATGATAAAGTAATGGATCATTTTCTTCATCCGCGTAATGTCGGGGAAGTGAAAGATGCCGATGGCGTTGGGCAAGTTGGCAATATGTCCTGCGGAGACGCGCTGAAGCTAAGTTTTAAATTAGATAAAGACGGAAAAATTTGCGAAGCCAAGTTTCAAACTTTTGGCTGTGCCAGCGCGATTGCTTCCTCATCGGCTTTGACCGAATTGATACAAGGCATGACTTTAGCGGAAGCGGAAGAAGTAACTAATAAGAATATTGTTGATGTTCTCGGTGATTTGCCGGAAGCAAAACTGCATTGCTCAGTTATGGGAATGGAGGCTTTGCAGGCGGCAATAGCGAATTATCGCGGCGAAGAAAGCGATACTGAACACGAAGACGAACATGCAGGACGCATTGTTTGCAAGTGTTTTAGTGTTACTGATACAAAAATCCGCAATACCGCAATTGATAATAATTTGCATACAGTTGAGGAAATTACCGACTACTGTAAAGCTGGTGGTGCCTGTGGTTCTTGTTTAGAAGAAATACAGGATATTCTTGATGGGCTCTGGAAAGAGAAAAAGACTGAAAGCACTTCGTCAAAGCAAACGGAATTTTTGAGTTTACCGCTGATTCAGCGTGTGCTCAAGGTTCAGGAGATTATTGACAGTGAAGTCAAGCCGATGTTGGAGCAGGACGGCGGTGGAATAGATTTAATTGACATGAAAGATAATGTCGTTTTTGTGAAACTTACTGGTCATTGCGCATCCTGCCCAAGTGCCGGAGTTACTCTTAAGAGCGGTGTTGAAGCAGTTTTGAAGGATTGTCTTTTCCCTGAAATAGTTGTTGAGAATGTTTAAAAGAGACTAGGATTATGACTGACAAAAAACTTATTTATTTGGATAATAACGCGACTACGGCTGTAGCTCCTGAAGTGTTTGAAGCTATGCGTCCATATTTTTGTGAACAATACGGGAACCCGGGCAGTATTCATGCTTTTGGCGGTTCGATAATGTCCAAAATAGAACATGCGCGTGAACAGGTAGCGGCTCTGATTGGTGCTGACCGAAAAGACAGACACGGCAAATTCACGGAGGTGATTTTCACCAGTTGCGGGACGGAAAGCGATAACACCGCGATAAACAGTGCTTTGCGGGCTTGTCCTAAAAAGAAAAAAGTTATTATGTCCGCGGTCGAACATCCAGCCGTTTTTACTTTAGGTAAAGACTTGGAAAAACGTGGTTATCCGGTATCTTATGTGCCAGTGGATTCCAGCGGTTGTCTGGATATGGAGCGTTACGAGGAAATGGTTGATACTGAAACCGCGATCGTCTCAATAATGTGGGCGAATAATGAAACAGGAAATATTTATCCGGTCGAAAAATGTGCTGAAATAGCGCATCGTTACGGAGCATTATTCCATACAGACGCGGTTCAGGCAATCGGCAAGCTTCCATGTAATATGGCTGACTCGCAAATAGATATGTTAAGTTTATCCGGGCATAAACTGCATGCCCCTAAAGGCGTTGGCGCGTTGTATGTGCGGCGTGGAATTCGTTTCCGTCCCAATCAAATCGGCGGACATCAGGAGCGTGGTCGTCGTGCCGGTACCGAAAACGTCGCTTCAATTATTGCTTTAGGTAAAGCGGCGGAATTGGCTCTGCACTCTATAAAAGAAGAAAATACTCGCATAAAAATGCTGCGTGACAGATTAGAAACTGGTTTGTGTGCAAATATTCCCAAAGCGAAAATTCTCGGGGATATAGAGAATCGTTTACCCAATACCACTTTAGTTGGTTTTGAAGCCATTGAGGGTGAATCTATTCTGATGATGATGGATCGTTTGGGAATCTGCGCTTCCAGCGGCAGTGCCTGTACGACCGGCAGTCTGGAACCTTCGCATGTTCTGCGGGCGATGGGTGTACCATATACAATTGCTCATGGCGCGATTCGTTTCAGTTTATCGATTTACAATACTCAGGAAGAAATAGATTTTGTCATCCAAGAAATGCCCGCAATAATCGCCTGGCTGAGAAACATGTCGCCATTTTGGAAAAAATAAAAAGCCGGGTGGAACGGCTCGGTGATCCAACGGGCGAAAGCGTTGGTCGCTCATCTCCAATGGGCGAAATTTAAGCGACAAAGGAGCGCATTAGACCAATTCCTTTCTCGAAGAGCGAGGCTTTTCAAAAAGAGCATAGTGATTTTTGAAAAGGTATGAGCGGTCGAGTGGTCAACGACTCAATCTTTTACCGCACCACTCTTGACATTAAACAGGCATATACTATATTATTAAACGGTTTTAAAATTTGCGGTTATGGAGGAATTGGATATGCCGCATCGCAAGCGAAAGTGTTATCTGAAAATGGAAAATAATTTACAATTTGTTACTTTTTTTGGGAGTAGATGAAAAATAAAGACAACAAACATAAAAATTATGAAATTTTAAATCTTATTGGGTATGGATTATCAAAATTTGATAATAAATTTATAAAAGAATTTGGCTTTTCTACCAAAAATGAATTCTATAATTTCTGTGTTAATAAAGGGATAGCAAAAACAATAGGAACAGTTAAAAATAGAATGGACTTATTTGATCCATTTTTCCCAAATAACAGGAAAGGATGGTGGCAAAAAGGAGATGCTTATATTCATAGAAAAATTTTAATTGATAGCTTGTTTGGAAATGAAACCGCAAAAGGATATGTCAATATAGTAAAGTTATACATGAAGGATAATTTCAATGTCAAAGATTTTCAATATAATGTTGAACCTATTATAAAATCAAGGTTTAAAAAATTACAAGAAACAGGGTTGGAAGCAGAGCTATATTTTATTAAAAATTATAATACGATTAAGTTATTTGATAATGGAATTTTAGAAGACGGAAGATTATTTGGAGATGGGTATGATTTTCAAATAAAGGTTGATAAAACTTGTTTTTTAGCAGAAGTAAAAGGTATTAGAGAAAAGAAAGGTAAATTTAGATTAACAGAAAATGAGTTTAAAAAAGCATCAGAATATAAAGATGATTATATTGTCACATTAGTATTGAATTTAAATGACGCACCTAAATTTCTGACAATTGAAAATCCAATAAAAAATTTAAAATTTATAGAAAAAATAATTAAACCAAATGAAACGAAAGAGTATCATTTAGCAAAAGAGATATGTTAAATATAAAAGAAAAGATTATTCATCGAAAAAATAACTAAACATAAACAAATTACTTGTTTTTCATAAAAGGCGCAAGCAATGTCGACTGATAATATTTCTTTCAGCTTAACTGCCTGGCATCGTTTTCGCAAAGACAGTTTGGCGATGATTGGCTTGGGCGGAGTTGTGATGATGTTCGCTTTTGCCCTTTTTGTGCCTTTAATTGCTAATAACCGACCATTTCTGTTCATTGCAGGAGGAGAATTTTCTTTTCCTTTTCTACGTTATCTGTTTGCGCCGGACAGCTCTGAAATACTTATTGAACAAGTATTTAACTATATGCTATTATTTTTTATTCCGGCGAGCATGATATACTATTTTTTCGCAAAACACATTAAAATCCGAAATATCCTGTTAATAGTTTTTGCCCTAGTGCTTTTAGTGCCGTTTTTTTTGACTCAGCGGCGTTTGGATAAAACCTGCTGGCGTGAGAAAAATTATTCATTTGCTATATTCGCGCCAATTCCTTACGGTCCTTACGAAACTACCGCTGGACATTACGCGAAACCTTCGGCACAGCATTTATTTGGCGCGGATCAAACCGGGCGCGATGTTTTAGTGCGTATGCTTTATGGCGCACGAGTGTCCTTGGCGGTAGGTTTATTCGCGACTCTGTTATCAATTATCATCGGCACAATAATAGGCATGTGTGTTGGTTATTACCGCGGACGACTGGATTTATTTGTTATGCGTGTGGTAGAAATAATTATGTGTTTCCCGACCTTCTTGCTATTGTTGATTTTAATGTCGATGTTGAAAGATAAAGGCTTTGGTCAATCAATTTTGCTGGTGATAATGGTTTTAGGTCTAACCGGCTGGATTGGAGTGTGTCGTTTAGTACGCGGCGAGGTTTTAAAACAGCGGATTTTGCCTTACATTGTGAGTTGCGAAGCAAGCGGCGTTCCGGTAGCGCGAATTATGTTCAGGCATTTACTGCCGAATGTTTCCGGTCCGATTTTAATAAGTTTTACTTTTGGAATTGCCGGTGCGATAATCGCGGAAAGCGGTTTGAGCTTTTTAGGTTTCGGGGTTCAAGCGCCAACGGCGAGCTGGGGAGCTTTATTGCGTCAAGCTTTTGAGGATCCGCTTCGTTACTGGCATTTGACTTTATGTCCGGGGGCGGCTTTGTTTATCACGGTCTGCGCGTTTAACTTCACCGGAGAAGGTTTGCGGAAAATATTTGACCCAAAAGCAGTAACATAGGCGAATATTGCGTTCTCCTAAAAAACGCGAAATCACTTGTGCTTATCTGTTTTGGTGCTATCTTATGCACTTGATAATAATTGGAATATAAATTAATGAATGCATATCAAATATATACTACAGCTTTAATCGCCTGCGGACTTGCTTCGCTGTTGTTGGCGTTTTGGGCAGGGCGGATGAACTTAGCGCGTCTTCCTGAATGGGAGAGTTTACCCCGGAATAAAAATATTGCTGTAATCTTAGTATTTTTGTGCTTATTATGGTGTGTGCCTCAGGCAAAACCTATTGTTTGGGATTGGCTGCTGCCCTGGCTTTACCCTTTGGTAGTCATTTTCAGTGTTCTCGGTTTCATGTTTCTGGATTATCTGTTTTCGCGCGCGATAGGCGGATTCTTTATTTTGTTGACTTATTATTTTGTCCATGAAGCTTTCACTTTTCATACTCCGCTAATTGCCTTGTTTGCGATTATGTGCTGGGCTTTGGGTATTATGGGATTGTTCTTTTCCGGCAAACCTCATCTCTTTCGCGACTTTATCCGCAAACTGGCAAAGTCGTCGCGAATCCGCTATACGGCTGTGGCTTATTTTGCCGGCTTTGGCGTATTATGCCTGACACTTGGAATTATTCACGCCTTTCGAGGATAATAGCTATGATACCCTTTGATTTGAACAAATTTTGCCTAAAGTGTAATGTTCCTGATCCCGCGGATTTTATTTCCAAAATGACTAGGCTTTATGATGTCCTGCTGAAAACTAACCGGGATGTCAATTTAACGCGTATTCAGTCGGAAGAAGATTACTGGATAAAACATGTGGCTGACTCATTAGTTATAGCGCGGTATTTTCCGAAATTGAGTACTAAAGAATTTTCGCTTGCGGATATTGGATGTGGAGCTGGATTTCCATCTCTGGTGCTGGCGACGGCTTTTAGCAATCTGTGTATAACGGCAATAGATTCGATTGGAAAAAAAACCGCGTTTGTTGAACTTGCGGCGCGCGAATTGAAATTAGATAATTTGGAAGTAATTACAGGGCGCAGTAAGGAATTGAATAGGAAGGTAGAATATATTGAACGTTTTGATATTGTTACTGCACGCGCGGTAAGTGATTTGCGCACTTTATTTAAGGAAGCGAGAAAATTTATCAAAGCGGATGGGCAGTTTATTTTCTTTAAGACCCCGGAACAGGCTGCAATTGAGCTGCCGCAGGTAAGTCGGGATGCACAAAAATATTCGCTCGCTTGGGAACAGACAGAAATTTTTTCTCTGCCATGTGATTCAGGTAAACGACTTTTTGTTTATTCTGTATGAACTTTTATAATTAGCTCTTTCATTTTTCGGGTTTTTAGTGTATAATAGTAATATAGAGAAAATTAAGGTAAATAATATGGAATACGAATTTAAAAAAAATGAAGATGGCAATATGCGGGTACTTGTTTGTCCACACTGCAACGAGGATTTAATGCATGCTGATATCGAGATTTTTCGCATGTGTCCGTTTTGCGATAAATCGCTTCAGCAGACTGGAGAGTTGGAAGATTTTATTCTTGAACCCATTGTTCAAAGTTGGGTTGCGAAATATACTGGACAGTATCAAGCTAAAGATATTGTCTATTTTTAAGAAAACGCTTTAGTTATTCTTATATCTGCGAAAAGGACTTGTGTTAAATTTTCCCTTCCTAATAGCTTATGGATAAAACTTGTATTTTTTGGTTTACCTGTTAGGGAATTCATCTTTTTTACAGCTAAGTAAAGACTGAAAATAATCTGGTTTTACAAAATAAAATACGATTTTTTCAAAAAACAGCTGGCTTTTAAGTAAAAGCTTAAGTATATTTACTTGACGCTTAAAACTTTAAAGATAAAATAGGCAGGTATGGATATGGCTTCATTAGCATTGAAATCTAAGTTAGGCAAATTAATAAAAAGTGGTTTACAGGCGGCAGGATTAAGACAGCTTGATTTGGCTGCCCATCTCCACGTTTCCACGTCCGCTGTATCACAAATGCTTAATGGGAAAACAGCTCCGGCTACAGTTCATTTAGACAAAATTTTTGAATTATTAAATTGCGGTCGCAATCAAGTCTTTATAATGCGCGACCTCTTAGCCAGGATACGTTCCGGTATGCACGAACTGCGTTCACCGGTAAATGAGTTTCTCAGGTCTTCCAGGAAGGAATGTGGTTTATCTATGGCGAAGCTGGCTGAATTAAGTAAAATTTCTGTTCCTGAACTGCGAATACTGGAGACTTGTTCGACAGTAGCACCATCGAATGAACAGCTAAAATCACTTGTAGGGATTTTAAAATTTGAAGCGGGTGATATACAGAAATTGATAAGTGATTTGCCTCTCTATGGTTCAGATGGAGTTCAGGAACAAGTTGGTACTTATGGCAATAACAGTACACTTTCTGCTCAAATTCCTGTGCTTTCAATTGAAAAAATGCTGAATTTTAATCCAGCATTGGAAGATATTAAAAACTTTGTCTGGCGCAATTACGATAAAGTTATTTCAGTACACAACCTGGATGAGTCAATAAATGATGAAGATGTTTTTGCGATTGCTGATTCAGGAGATAGTTTTTTCCCTCCGCTTCCAGGTTCAATAAACTTGATCGTTGCTCTGAAAAAATTTCCGGAAACAAGTGACACTGTAATTGTAAAAACAAAAAAATGTGATAAGTTACGGCTCAAAAGATTTGTCCTTGACGGCGAAATTGTATCTTTGAAACCTTTTATCGGTTCTGTTGAGCAGCATGTAGATAAAATTGAATGGGTGCGTAAGGTTTTAAAGGTTACCATAAGTGAGTTGTGATTAGCTCTTATGTATGGATAAATCAATTTAATTATATTCATAGATGCAAGAGAGATTATTAATGACTGACGAAAAAAACAGCAAAGATCCAGATTCCAAAAAAACCGGCAATTCCTGTGGATTCTCCATTGGATGTCTCCTGATTATTGTTGCCGTCGGAGCAGTAGTTTTCTTTATCTTTATAAAACCAGCACTTGAAGATGCCGGTTATTCCTTTGCTGATTTAAAAGAAAAAATCTTTGATTTCAAAAATCACGCAAGTGATGTTATTGACAAAACTGATAAGATTTATCAAAACGGTAAAGAAAAAACTACTGAACAGCTTGAGAATCTGGATAAAAAAACTGATGAACAGCTTGATGACCTGAAAGAGTTGGACGATAGCGTCCGGGAAGAACTGAACAAATCAGCTCCCAAGCTGATTGAAGATTGAATTTAATTCTTCCTAAAAAGCACAGATGATGCTGATATTATCTTCACCACCGTTAATCAATGCTTCTTTCATCAAGGCATTTACCGCGCTTTTCGGAGTATTGCTCTGCTTGAGTATATCTTCTATCCGCTGGATTGGAACATGCATGGATAAACCATCGGAACATAACATGTAACGTTCATCCGGAGATTTGGTATAAGCACTTATTTGGGGTTCTACACTTTGGTTTGGTCCTATTGATTTGGAAATAATATGTGCAAAAGGATGGGATTGTGCTTCTTCATTAGTGATGGTCCCTTTCTTTACTAAAGTGGCAACTAGGCTGTGATCCTCAGTTAACTGTTTCAGTTTGTCGTCGTTAAAAACATATAAACGACTGTCGCCGGCATGCCCGACAACAACATGAGATGGAGTAAAAACTGCAGCTATAACAGTTGTTCCCATAGGACAGGAAAAGTTTTTGCGTTTGTTTTGGGAAAAAATATTTTTATTTATTGAACAGATTTCATCGCGCAGAAAATCTTTTATTTTTTGTAGAGATGCCACTTTGCCGATATTCAGAGATTTCCAGCTTGAGACAAATTGACGACAGCATAGTGAACTGGCAATTTCACCGTTCTCATGCCCGCCAATGCCATCAGCGACCACTGCCATAGAATTTTTTTCTTCCTGATAATCTATATAGCAAAAACAGTCTTCATTGCCCTCTCGGACTAGACCGGTATGTGT
>JAHOYW010000089.1 GCA_019038735.1 Victivallales bacterium
CTTTTAATTATTATCGATATATGCTAATGTTATATTCTAACAATATTAACAAAACAAAACAAAACAAAACAAAACAAAACAAAAGGAGTTAGCAAGATGGCTTATAATCCGAAAAACTATCAATTGGATCTGACAGAAGTACCGAAAATATTAACAAATGAACTTCCAGGACCGAAGTCAAAAGCGATGCATAAACGCTGCACAGAATACTTCAAGGGATTAAGCGGACAGGTCAAACATTTTCCTGTCACGTTTGAAAGCGGCAAAGGTTGTGAGCTGGTGGATATTGACGGCAATCGATATATTGATTTTTCCTCCGGCATCTATGTTACAACCTTAGGGCATTGTCATCCAAAAATCAGTGAAGCTGTCGCAAAATACGCGAATAAGCTTATGAACTGCCACGATTTTACCACGGAAATAAAAACAAAACTGGTTGAAAAACTTGCCGATATTCTCCCCGGCGACCTGACTGGATTTCAGTTTTATGACTCAGGAACAACCGCGGTGGAAGCCGGACAGCGGGTTTTGCGCGCGGCGACCGGGAAGCATGAAATGCTTTCCTGTTTTAACGACTATCACGGAAAAACCTACGGCGGAGTCTCGCTCGGACACATTCGTTCGACCGCCTACGGTCCAACCCGTGCTCCGGGATTTCACATGCTTCCGCGTCCTGACACCTACCGTCCTATTTGGTCAAAAGCAGATGGTACAGTTGATACGGATAAATATATTGAATTTTACAAAGAGTATCTCTATAAAGGCACTTGTGGTCAAGTCGCCGGATTCGTTCTTGAGCCGATTCAGGGCTGGGGCGGATCAGTAATGCCACCAGATGATTTCTTTCCGAAGCTTCGTAAGCTCTGTGATGATGAAGGAATTCTGCTGATGGCTGATGAAGTCCTGACCAGCATGGCGCGTACAGGAAAATGGCTTTGCATGGAACATTGGGACGTGGTTCCTGATATTGTAACCATAGGCAAAGGATTTGGCAATGGCTTCCCGGTAACTTGTGTGGCAGTCAGAGAACCTTATAAGGAGAGTTTTGAGAGTATTTCAGCATCCAGCAGTTACGGTGGAAACCCGATGGCATGCGCGGCGGCACTTGCGAGTATTGAGGTTATTGAAGAAGAAAATATTCTTGAGCACGCAATGGAGCTTGGTGATTACTTCGAAAAACGCATGGCGGACTGGCCGGAAAAATATGCGATTGTCGGGGACTGCCGGGTAAAAGGATGCCTTATGGGGGTTGAGCTGGTAAAGGACAAAACAACTAAAGAGTCTTTTGACGAAGCCGGACTGATGGTTTATCAAAAAGCTTTCAGAAACGGACTTGCATGGATTCCGGCTGGACATATATTAAGAATGAGCCCGCCCGCGGTTATGACGCTTGAAGTAGCGGCGAAAGGTATGGATATGATTGAAGAAGCAATTGCTGAAACCGAGAAAGAATTGGGGTACTGATATGAATTTGAGATCAGGAGCGGCTGTTGTTGATATAACACCTGAAACTCCAATGTTTCTGGTGGGTTATCCGCATGTAGAACGCGTTTCAGAAGGGGTTCATGACCCCTTGTTTGCCAGTGCGCTCTATCTTGAAAACGGTGATAATTTACTGCTGATGATTGCGGTTGATATTCTTTTTCTTGATGCGAAGATAATATGCGAAATTCGCCGGAAAATTGCGGAGAAAAGCAATGTGCAAGTTGTAAATATCATACGGAATTCCAGTCGCTCCGGCAACGGGTTCCCAGCAATTTACTCCGCTTACTACGGAATTTCCGCCAAGCATTTTTTCTTTTTCTATAAGGAGAGTATCTACTCCTTGTCGGGCGGCCGCCAACGCTGCTCCAATACCGGCACTGCCTCCGCCGATAACGACAAGTTCGTAATGCTTATTTAATTTTTCTAAATTTACTTCTTTGTGGCTCATACTGTTTATTTTCCTTTTGTTTTCATAAATTCGAGAGTATGACTACTTACCGGAGCCAACACTACAGTCGAACAGTTTGACATATAATCATACCCGAATATATTTTTAGTATCTGTTGAATTTTCTACAAATACTTTAACGGATGCTTCAAATTTTGTCGGATTGCCAAGTTCTATAATAAACTTATCTTCAGTATTCTCTACAATTTTAGCGTCAATATTATCAAAGGCACAAACTGTCGCAGTATCAGGCTGTATGTATACGCCCGGCAATTCAGTATACGTGAGCATAGCACTAACCTCTGGCCAGCATGCTCCATAAAACACCTCGCCAATTCCCTTCTTCCCTTCCCAGTCACCGAGATTAACACGCTCATTTATCCAGCCGGACGGCATGTCGCAAATAGACCTGTCTTCGCGCGAAACATATTGCGGAAGGCTGTGGGCTATCTCCCGGATGAGTTCTAGATAGAAGGAGTTGTTGGTTGCCCTGTATAGTTTCAAGAGAGACGAGCCGGACAGCGTACATATACCCGGAGCGGAGTGTTTGTTCTGGGTGTTGGCCCAGACGGTTCCGATTGCGGACATGCCCAGCCGCCCAAATGTGGACTCCGGCGGGAATTCAAAATCGTAAGAGGTAACCCAGGTCGCGCACTGATGGGCCATATCGCAGGCCTTTTTAACCCAGCCTTCGTCGCCGGTAACTTCATATAACACGACGAATGATTCCAGCAGTCCGAATGCTGATTCGCTGTCCGGACATTGCATAGCATCGCCTGGTCCACCAGTTGTAATTCCCTTTTTTACAAAATTTTCATAATAATAATCGCCGCTGGCTGTTGCAACTTCCAGATACTCATCGCAGTCGAAATACTGCGACGCCAAGGCCAAGCCAGCTATCGCCAGGCTTGCCGAAGCTGAACCGCCGACTATAAGTTTGCCTGTTTCGATATCAACGCGCTGTCCGAACTGACCAGCCTGTTTCCAGAGACGTACAAATGCGTCGGCGCATTTTCTTGTGCCTTCAAGCCATGCTGCCTTGGGCTGCATGGCGACATCCTCGCTATCAAGCAACGCAAAGTGCTTGAAGATGAAATAGAATACGTCCGCACTTTTGCGGGTTAAATGCCAGTTGTTTGCGTGCGGAAAACGTTTCGGGCGCATGCTATCGCCGTAATAGTCTCGACTCTCGCCTGTAGAGTTGCGAAAGAAACCGCAATCGCTCTGCCCATGTTGAAAAGCAAAGTCCAGATTCCGCAAAACGCGTTGGCGCGATGTCTCGTCACCGTCGGAAAGCAGGGGAGCGGTTACCATCAGCCCGCCGCACCAACCAGGGCGCCAAAGTCGTAGCCCGTTGGAGCCTAGTATCGACAGGCTGTCAGGATAATATCCCTTTTCCTCCACCCAGTTGTCGCGATTGTGTTTTTCTTCGAGCAATTTCCATGCTTCCGAAAACGGCAACTCCTGCTTGGGAACAACATCCTCGGTCAGATCCTTCCTGATTCCAACAAAGTAATCATACAACGACTGAATCTCGGGACATTCAAAGCAGAACAATCGCATTCGCAAAACAATTTCATCCCCAGCCTGCAGGTCAGCACCACGGTCTTGCGAAGGCAGCTGCGTATTGCACATGGTATATTGCACATCCTCGCGTACACCTGGCGACAATATTGTGATCTCACCGCGCTTGCGGTCATCGCTTTCTTTAATAAACATCCCAATCGGACCATGCTCGGTATGCTCGTCATTCAGACACCAGAAGCCCTTGCCGGTCTTCGGCGCGTGAAATCCAATAGCAGGCGTTGCCAGGTCTCGTGCAAGAAGTTGAATCTCGGACTTGCCATCATGGCTGTTAAGTCTAGGAATGTCCGAAACTATTGTCGGCGCATCTACACCAATATCTGCCACATCGGTATGAAGCGGTGGATATTCCATTCTACGGGAGTCAAAACGATTACCGTTGTAAACAGCTGCCGGCATAAGCACATAATTATCAGTTGACCAATCATCAAACGAAAACGTAATTCCCGCATTTACCTGCTTGACAGCACCTTCAATAAGCTCAAAATGCACCACCAGATCGATAGCATTCTGATTTTTTGCAATTTCGTCAGCCTGAATTCGGCATTGCCATTTGCCACCGCCAAAAGCAAATTCGCCGGACTTCCCACTTACATCGTCCCAAGGCTTGACAAGCCGGTCAGCCAAATGTGAACCAACATATTGGCTCAACTGAATCTTTGTGTTACACTTTAAGTTGGCAAAGATTTCCTGCTCCTGGTTTGCATTATTCATGTTTTAGCTTCCTGTTTTTGTTCTATTTTAAGCAAGGCACTTGCGAACCAAAGAAACCCAGCGTTGCAGTCTATCCATTTCTCCGCCTAAAGTTTCATTATCTTTTAAATGAATACAGTATCTGTTATTTTTGAAGGTTGATTTTGCTGATTTTACTATTCTGGAAACTCGTACCTCATCCCAGTTAGTACAAACCATATCTGTCGGGTTTGGTCTCCATGAAATCAAGTAATCCTTACCAATTTGTTCAGCGCATTTTTCTATATCACATGATGGTGCGACAGAAATCATTCTTAAATTTGGAATCTTGCGCAACATGTCAATTTTGTTTGTAAGATCTTCACAACATCCGTAATGTACATGCTTATATTGAGAAATTATCGGCAATTGATATTTCAACATAAACTCGTAGTGCATCTGTGGAGAAACCATTATATATTCCTGAGCAGCGCAATTGTACCAGAGGTCTTCACGCTTTCTAGGTCCTGAGTTTGGTTTTAGATCTTCCATTCCCCTTGTATATGGCAGAGGTGCTTGCGGGTGGTATCCGCTAAGACTGATATCACCAGCTTCTTCAGCTTTTTCCTGTGCAGCAAGAACAGCATCTCTCATAATCGCAAGCAAATTATGTAATTCATCCGGATGTTCATACATGTCAAGCATAAAGTTTTCCATTCCACGAAGATAGCCAAGATCAGTCGATAAATCAGCTGAAAATCCATTTTGACACCATGGTCCGCGATTAACATCAATGCTTATAATATCTCCAACCGCCTCTGCAAGTTTATTTACGTGTTCAGCAGTTTTATCTTCGTCAATTTCATGACATGCGGGCTTTAGTAATGACACATCATCATAAGTTTTAATCGGAAATTCCATATGGCGGGCATTCGTTTCAATATCTGAAGACTGCTCCATCTTTATTCCCCATCGCCCTTCAGATCCCATTTTTTTAGACGCAGTAACATTGAGCCATGGTTCAAATACTGAATCATCGCCTACTGTGGAAAAAAATAATCTACGGCGTAATTCAAACTCATGCTGTCGTAATACAGGGTCAGAGCATTGCATTTGTGTATTAAGAAATTCCTGCATCCAGATAAAATATCCTGCAGCACTGGCAATGATTGGTGGCGGTCCATCCTCAAATCCGTGAAATGCACGCCATATTTCACGTTTTTTCTCCTGTTCATCATTTTGTGCTATATCAAGATATGCTTTTACAAGTTCTCGTAAAACCAGCTGCTCTTTTGTTTTCATAATATCCAGCCTTTTTTCTAGTTACTTTATACCTGAATCCGTGAAAGAATTTCAGGATTCCATTTTTTTGTTAATTTATTGGCTGAAAATCAACCGTTTTACTCGATTTTCGCCTTTGATATTTTAAGTTACCTGCTATTATTTGTTTTTCAAAATATTTATCTTAATTTTATGGCGAAAATCCCGATTTTTGATACATTTTCCCTATAGGCTTAATTCATCCTTGATGTTAAATTATTGTTTAGCAATACATTGCGTGTAATTGTCGAAAAACATCGAACCATGGACAATGCCTCCCAAATTTTAGAAATATTGACCCGGAATGCCGGGTTCTCTTGCATGCGATATAAATCAAATCCTGCATAACCGAGCGTAATCTCCTGCGTTGAACCTTAAATTTGCGCGGCAAGGCTTCTTTCATTTTTAAAGCAGATTGACCAAGAATGCGTAAGGCATTGAATGCCAGCATCGCCAATACCAAGAGCAGAGAATTTGTCGCAAATTTACCTGAAGGCATGCGCTCAAAACTAAGGTCGGATTTCATTTCGCTGTGGTATTGTTCGCTAGTGCCGTGATTGTGATATAGCTCAATGACTGTTCGTGCTTCATCCGGCAGGTTCGTCCAGAATGTATTGACCTCGACATCTGGAATGAGCAAGTCCTGTCCATGCTTGTCAATTTCACGCTCTGTAACCTCAAATGTAGCAAAAACAGGCAAGCCTTCCCGTCCCGCAACAGGTATATGGCTGGCTTCACCGGTAAAAACAGTTTTACCCCGGCGTGGTTTTTTGGGCTCGCCGACACGCCGGGCTAAACTCAACCATTGTTCTTTACATTCTTTCCGCAGGTTGCGCTTAATGATAAATGATACGCCGCGTTTCAGCAGTTCTTCAATGATTTTTACATCATCGTGAGCAGAATCCAAGCGTACAAGGATGGTTTTCAAGTTAACACCAAGCATTTTAGCCATATCAAGGCATTGCCGGATAAATTCCAGTGCATCTTTATTACTGTGCTGACTACCGGGGCGCAGTTCGCAATTGAGCATATAACCGTGAGTACCAAGGTATGCAAATATCGGTGCATAACCGTCATGATTTTTATAAGTCCAAGAAACGCCTTCCTTCTTCGACCCCGAGTTGTTAAATGGTGAAACATCAATATCCAGCGGAATATATTTTCCGTGAGAAGTTTTTTAAAAACCAAATTCAGGAGCCTAGACTTCAGTGGAAACATAGGTGCTCGAGTAGGATATCCAATGTTTTTCAATAACAATACTGCTCTCGCAAACGTGCCACAAGATGCTGATGGAAAAAGTATAATCCCAACAAAGGTCCATAAATCCAAAGCAGATTGGATACTAATGGCAGACTTAATATTTAAAGATGGTGCTACGTTTGCTCTTGTAAACCACGGAGCTGGTGAGCCAAATCCAAGCGGTGGTAATGTTCTTTATGTTGACGGACATGTAAAGTGGAAAAATTGGGGCGAGTATGATCAAACTAATACGTTAAGTCCTTCTGGTTCCTATAATTTTTATGCTTGGTAGGATAATATAAATTAATATCATATACAGAGGCAATTGCGAAAGTTCACACAGACAATCATGTTTGTATTGGATTTTTGCAGTTGTCTTTCTAATAAATTAACTAAAGCAATCAACTAGTCAATTTGACTGCATAAAAAGCGTATCAACTGTCGAATTTTACTTGGAGGGCGAGACTCTGTCGAGCCGAGCATTGGCGACACTTGCGGCTCGACAGAGTCTCGCCCTCCAAAAAAGCATCGCATCGGAGATACTATCTCGTTTAAAATAACGATAAAGGGAAATAATGAATTATTCGCTAAAAGAATTTGGAGCAACAGGAGACGGAAAAACCTTTGATACGTCTTCTATACAAAAAGCTATCGACACCTGTGCTTCCGCAGGCGGAGGAAGAGTTATAGTAGAACCCGGCACATACTTAACTAAAACTATTTATTTACAAAGCAATGTTGAACTGCATCTTGTTGCGGGAGCAAAGCTTCAAGGAAGTGATAATCCTGATGACTATGATGATTTTACGGCAAGAGGATTCAAGCACGAAAACGCAGCTGAGGGCAATACTAAATGCCTTATTTGCGCGTCCTTTGCTGAAAATATAGCAATCACTGGAAGCGGAGAGATCAACGGAGCCGGGGCGTCTTTTTACGACACCGACATTCCAGACAATCAAAAATTTTATGGCAAGCCGGAAATAGCCCGTCCTCGCATGCTTATGCTTTATGAATGCCGGAATGTCAAAATTGAAGATACTTCTTTTATTGATTCTCCCTGCTGGACAATGTGGCTGATTGCTTGTGAGGAAGTCAATATTCATCGGGTCAAAGTGCTTGCCGACCAGAAGATGATTAATAATGACGGCATCGACATTGATTCCTGCCGGAACGTTACTGTCAGTGACAGTTTTCTTAAAACCGGTGATGACAGTATTATTGTCCGTGCTATTCAACCCGTACTGGAAAAACCGGCAATCTGCGAAAGAGTGACCATTACCAACTGCGTTTTAGATAGTTGCTGCCAGGGGATTCGTGTCGGTTGTCCGAGTGATAATATCATTCGCAACTGCACTTTCAGTAATCTAGTAATTGACGGAATCGGCAGCGGTATTAACATCGATAATCCGAAACGTTATCTGAAGTTCGACTGTAACGGTTTGATGGATCTTCATAACATCATGTTTTCAAATATCACCATAAATTCAGGGAGTTATCCAATTCGGATTTATGTTGAGGATGGAATTAAACTTCAGCGACTTTCTGGGATAACCTTCTCGGATATTCGCATAACAGGTGAAGAGCCTATCACTCTAACAGGTTGCGTGGAGACCGCTATCGAAGATATTCGGTTCAATAATGTTCAGGTTGAAACAAGCAATTCATCCTGCATTATCTGTAATCATTGTCAGGGAATAAAAATGAATAATGTAGAATTTTCAACACTAAAAGACAAAGATAAGGATTAAAAGTATGCTTTACAAAGAGAATTGGGAAGAGACGAAGGAAAGGATGGTCGCATTCTGGGAAGGTAAATTTATAGATAGACCCTGCATTAGCATTCATGTTCCACGTAATAATAAAATCACACCGCCAGAGCCGGAAAGCCATAAACAGAAATGGACTGATTCTGACTTTATTATTGAGAACTTTGTTGCTGGATATAAATCAACCGCTTTTGGCGGCGAGGCAATACCCTCAGGAACACTTCTGGTCGGTTATGCCCTCGCTTATGGTGCGCAACTTCATTTCTCTGAACAGACAATATTTCATGAGCAACTTTTCAAGACAGTTGAAGATTACAGCAACTTTGATTTCGACTATTCAGACGATTGGGGGTGGAAACAAATTCAAAAAGTGCAAAAGAGACTTCTTGAAGCTGGAAAAGACAAATTCGCGGTTATGAATCCGGTTTTACTGCAAAGCAATGACCTCTTTGCCGTATTACGCGGTACGCAGGATTTTCTCATGGATTTGGTTATGAATCCAGATGAAGTAAAAAAAGCTTTGAAGACGATGAGTGATAACTGGTTGGCAGCAAGTTTAGAGTGTTGCAATATCTCTAAAGCAGCCGGAGTTGAGGGAACACATTTTTGGCCCTCACTTTGGTCTCCCAAGAAAGGAACTTGCATCCAGTCGGATGTATCCTGTATGATCTCCCCCGATATGTTCGAGGAGTTTATTGTCCCAGAACTGGAAGCGGCGGCAGCTACTTTCGACCATGTTTTTTATCATCTGGACGGCACTGATGCAATCAAGCATCTTGAGCGGGTTATGGAAATTCCTAACATCTTCGGAATCCAGTGGTCCCCCGGTGCTGGGACATCCCACGAAATTGAAGACTGGCTTCCCATGTATAAAAAGATTCAGGCAAAAGGTAAAGGGCTATGCCCGCCCCCGATACCAAAAGAGAAGCTGGAATTCGCGATTCGGGAGCTAAATCCGCGAGGTTTGGTTCTCAGCGTACAAGGCGCTCAATCCGTCGATGAGGCGAATGCATTATTGGCAACGGCAGAAAAATACACGAAAAAATATTGGAAATAAGGTAAATTTTCACGAAATATGAGTAAAATTCAATCCCCGAGCGAGAACTCGGGGACATCCAATGCTTCCATGAAGAAATCAATTTATTTTATTTGCTGACTTGTTTAGGACTAAGTTTTACAGGAGCGGTTCTTTTAGCTAAAACCTGTTTTTTATTTCCTTCCATAGTAGTTTTTATTTTTTCCAGAAGGGATTCAGAAATAGAAATATTAATCTTAATATTCTTGTCTTTCTGATTAATTTTAATTGCTTCCGTAACAGATTTACTCAAAGTGGCATCCTTAGCAAACTGCATAGTCATAATCATAACACCAGTTTTTAACTGCATTGCCATCTGTGACGCGGCTTGCGGGTCTGTGTATTCTAAATCAGCTTTTAAGTTGATATCTTTCTGTTCTTTACCAATTAGGTTCAAAGCAATAACTGCTGATGTTATACTGTCAGTAAGACCGCCGACAGGAGGCATTCCCGGAGCTGGAGCCGCAGGCGGAGCTGTTTTAGCTTCTTTTGTATAAATTATATTCAGCAAAGCTTTCGGATCAGCTTTTTTGTTTGCGGCGATCAGTCTGGTATTTTTAATTTTGCCGACAGATTTGCAGAATTGTTCTGCTTTATCATCGTCGCAAATCAAAACCAGATTTGTTTTTATATATGTAATTAGCACTTGATCATTCTTTTTATCTTTGTGGGTAATGACATAAGCTTTTCGCTCGGCAATAGTTTTTTCCACGAATGATACTGTTTTACTGTTGGCTTTCAATAAAGAAATTAATTTAGCTTCTGTGATTTTAGTAATAGCTAGAATCGCGGCGTTTTGAGTACCTGCGTCAACTTTGAAAAATACTACTGCTTTTGAAGGTAAATCATTTGTTGTCAGACCATAGTCTTTAAGTTCTGATTCAAATTTTTTCCAGCCATTATCAAATTCAGCATTGTTTTCGCGTTGACTTTTCAGGAAAGGCAGATTAATCAGACGTTCCGCATCTATTGCGATAATGCCGTTAGCATCAGCCGGAACATAATCAATCAAATTTTCCGCTTGGGATTTATTCGAACAAGCACTTGCAAATAATATAATTGCAGACAACAGGATTAACATTTTTTTCATGCGACAATTTTCCTTTTTTAATTATTGTTAATACTACTAATTAAGACTAATTTTTATTCAGATACTTCTTCTTTTTGCTGTTTTTTAGGCATGACAACATTCAAATGAAGTTCGCGCAACTGCTGAATGTTGGCTTCGGCAGGAGCGTTCATCATCAAATCTTGAGCCTGCTGATTGAATGGGAACGCGATAACTTCACGGATATTCGGTTCGTCCGCCAGGAGCATTACGATACGGTCAACTCCGGGAGCGATACCGCCATGAGGAGGCGCGCCAAGCTTAAAGGCATTAATCATACCG
>JAHOYW010000088.1 GCA_019038735.1 Victivallales bacterium
GGCTTATATATAACTTTGCTGTGGGTAAAGCAAATATCAGCGGAGAAGATTGGGGAGATATATTTGCCAAATCAATTGACGGAGGTCATTTATCTAGTCCAGTGGGACTGGCCGATGTTGTTCTTGAAGGACAGTCTTGGTCTGTAAAAAGCGTACAAAGCAATAAACCGCATACATGTAAGGAATTACGCGTTATTTCTGGTAGAAATTCTCCTGATTATTCATATGGGATCAAAAACCCACACACGGATATACAAAAAACAGGAAAAGCCATTATTGGTATATGGAACGAACGTGTAAATATAGCGTTAGACCAATTCGATTTTCTGCGAACCGCTATTCTTGTTAGAAACGTTAATACTTTAGAGTTTACTCTATTTGAAGAAGAGGCCCGCCAATATGTTGCAAATGAGTATGAATGGAAATTGAACACGCATGAAAATTTTGAGGGGTTTGATAAAACAACAGGTAAACATAAATTTACATGGCAACCTCATGGTGCGCAATTTACCATTAAGTACACAGTTCCGTCTTCGGCTGTACGATTTCAGATAAAAAGACCTCCGATCTTAGATTTTGAGCAAACAATGGAGCAGATTGGTTTCAATAAAAATTGGGTGCTAATTAAAAATTAATTATTTCTGGCGTTTCTTGTAGAAGTCTTTGAACTCTTTGATTAATTCTATGCCATTTTCTTCTTTATCCTGAAAAAAGTCGGCAAAGCCGGCGAGCCGGTCACAAAAATCTGAATCTACAACGTGCTCGACTTTGCAGGCGACTGATTGAGCTTTCGAAGCTGGGCAGCCGAGGATCTTAGCGAAGAAATCGGCTAGAACGCTATGGCGTTTATCAAGTTCTATGGCTATTTTTTCACCTTCAGCAGTCAGGGAAATATTTTTTCTAACATCATAATTTATTAGATTTTTTTCAGCCAGTTTATGCATCACTTCAGTTACAGAGGGCATTCTAATAGAGAGCCTGTCGGCGATGGATTTAACATGAGCATGACCTTCGCTCACGCTTAAGTCATAAATAGTTTCCAGATACACTTGCTGCTTTAAACTTACGTTTTTAAATTTTTCAGCCATTATTCCGCTCGGTTTTGGGGATATTATAATTTATAAAGTATCAATTTTATATAAAAAATCAAGTTTTAAGCATAAATTAGTTCGCGAGTCTAGTAATTTTTTATCCGGGCTATATTTTAATGTAGCACAAGTGTCTCGCTTGTGAATATACTCAAGCGAGACGCTTGAGCTACATTCTTTTTAATAGCATGGAGATTTAAAACTTGGAATTTAACTATAAAGAATTAGCGGAAAACGCGGGATTGATTGAGTATTTAGATGATTTTATCACACCGCGCCGCAAAGAGCTTATCGAAAAGATTTTGGCTGAAAGAACTCGCCATTTAACGATTGTGCTTGAGGATGTCTGGCATTCGCCAAATGCCAGTGCCGCGATCCGCTCTTGTGAGTGTTTTGGGATTCAGGACATGTATGTGATTGAAAATAATGACCGTTTTAAAGCAAATACAAAAGTGGTGCAGGGGTCTGCCAAGTGGATAAATTTACAGCGTTTCAATCAGGCAAATAACAATAATACAGAAACTTGTTTTAATCATTTACGCCAAAACGGTTACGCGATTGCCGCGACGACTTTAAGAAAGGAAAAGCATACTCCATTAAGCGATATTCCGCTCGACCAGAAACTGGCGGTTTGTTTTGGCTGTGAAGAAAGCGGCTTAAGTGATTTTGCTCACGAACAAGCTGATTATTTTGTACAGCTGCCAATGCATGGATTTACCGAAAGCTTTAATATTTCGGTCAGCGTAGCACTGGTTCTCCAAACTCTTTGTCAACGCCTTCGCGAAAGCAATATATCTACAAATTTAACAAAAGAAGAAAAAGCGGAAATTAGAATAAAGTGGTTTCAAAACAGCATCCAAAACTGCGATTTATTAATAAAACGTTATTTGAATCTTTAATAATCTAATAATGCTTTTTGAAATTTGTTGAGAAAGATTTCGGCGTGACGGATATTATTTTGAGGGCAGAAACTTAAACGAATTCCAGCGTAGGCATCTTCTTTGCTAAAACTCATTGCGCTTAGTGTCGTGCTGGGCTTATCGGTTTCGGATAAACAGGCGCTGCCAGCTGAAAAATATACACTTTCCTGCGAAAGCATTCGTACTAAAACTCCGCTTTGATAGCCGGGAACTATGAAATGAAGGATATATTCAGAGGCTTGTTCCGATGGAATAGTCAGAATAATTTTTTTTTTGTTAAACAGCTTTAACTTTGGCAGTTCTTTTCGTAATAAAGTGTTTATTTTGCTGATTTTGTCAGAGTTTTTGCTTTGTTCTTTTTGTTTTTTGGCAAGGCATTGCGCTAAAGCCAGAACCGCGGCAGGTTCGGGGCGGCTGGCGGTATAATATTCTTTGCGGCAAAGCTTTAAATGTTCGACAAAGGCATTTAGTTTTTTATTGGCACTGTTCAGCAAGAGCGCGGCGCAGGCAGGAGCTCCAATTTTATGACCGGAAATACTGACAATATCTAATTCCGCCTCATTCCACGGGATTGCTATTTTCCCCGCCGACTGGATTGTGTCCGACATAAAAATACTTTGCGGAGCTTGTTTGTTAATAACTTTACGAATAGCGCAAAGGTCTTGAATGACGCCAGTTTCGCTTTGAACATGGTGAATAGATGTCAATACTGTTTCCTTGTCGAGGAGCTTAGATAAATGTTCAAGATCGACTTGCCCATTAGTTATTTTTACTTCGCGCATTTCAGCTCCGCTGCGCTTGAGAGCGGCAAGTAAAGCCGGGTGCTCCATTGTGGTGCTGACTATATTCCCGCCTTGAAAAGCTTTAAAGTCACCAAATAAACTAAATATATCAGTGCCGGAATGCCCCCAGTGAACATCTGTTTTTCCAATAAACAGAGCTTTTGAGAGCTCTATTGCGGCGAGGTCTATTCTTTGGCGCAGTTCGTAAGCGAGTTGATGCGCCGCTTCCTGGTTTGCGTAGAAGCGTGAGGCGTAAGCGTAATAATGCCCCAATATTTTTGGATCAGCTTGGCACGAAGCCGCGTTATCAAAATATACTCTTAAAGTTTTATTTACCATCACGGATTTTCTCTTTGTCGCGTTTTGCTTTTGACATAATTGAGGCGCGTTCAACAGCCATATTGTCTTTAATCTGTTCAATCTCTTTGTAATCAGTGCAGGTCATCAGCTTGTCGGTGTAGCTTAAATCAAATTCCGCTAATTTAGCTTTACAAACTCTATCTATTTCAGCGATAGCTTTTTTCTGCCCATCATTCAGCTCGTTCAAAATCCCGCCACTGCGTTCTAAAGCCAGTTCCCATGCCGTTTTCATAATAAAATCCTGTTATGCTATAATGTTTTGTTTTAATTTACCATTGCTCCACTAAAAAAACAAGATAAGCATTGTAATTTACTTTTTTATCTTTTTTTGTCTTTTAATTCAACATTCGATGTTGGGCGTTCATTCTTTAATTATATTTTTTGATCCATCACGAGATCGAGAACTACGACGGCACCACCAACGGCGGTGCCGAGATGTCCGTATTGCGAATAACTTACTACAGTCAAACCGCCGATTAGAGCTTTTGCCAAACCGCGCTCGAAATATGTACGGAAGGTTCGTAGATATTCGTCTCCAAGTTCCACCGTTCTACCGCCGAGAATAATTACTTCCGGGTTCAATACATCGGCAATGATTTGCGCGGCATAAGCCATATATTCAGCGTTTTGGTCCATGATTGCGCATATTTCCGCATCGCCGTTTCTGTATGCTTCCATCACTTCATTGTAATGCATTGCTCGTTTTTTAATCTTTGCAGCCTGTGCGCAAACCGCGCTCGCGCGAGTCAGGTCTTCGAGGCAATGCCGTTCAAAGCCGCCGCCTTCTTTTGCTATCGGTAACTTGATTTCACCAATTTCTCCAGCAGTGTCGAAACTGCCGCGGAAAATTTTACCGTTAATAACAATACCGGCTCCAACTCCGCGACCACTGGTAATATAAACCAGATTTCGGAAGTTCTTGCCCGCGCCAAATTGGGTTTCCGCCAGAGCTGCCGCGTTTGGACGATTTTCCAGGAAAACATTGAATTGGCAGCGTTGTGCTAGGCGTTTAGCAATCTGTTTTTTCTCTATATCCAGAGTTGAACTATTGACGATCTCATTGCTTTCAGTATCGACAATACCGGAAACCGCTATGCCAACACCTTTGATTTTTTTCTTCGTGACATTAGCGGATAAAAGCGCGATGATATCTTCAAGTACCTGCAAAATGGTTTCAAAATTATTTTCATACTCAAGGTCTTCCCCGGCAACTACATTGCCGCATAAATCACAGAGAACCCCTCGAATCAGGTAATCATCCCCTAAATCAATACCAATAGCAAAGCAGGCATCTGGATTTAATTTCAGCATGATAGGGCGTTTGCCACCGCAGGATTCACCCTTGCCGGATTCCACAAGCAGTTTTTTGTCAATAAAATCCGCAATAATGGACGATACGGTCGGTCGAGTTAAACCAGTCATTTTTGCCAAATCCGCACGGGAAATCTGCTCATGATCTTTAATTAACCATAATATCTGTTGCCGGCTCTTTTGCTTTGTCTGAGGGTTATTCATAGAAATCTCTTTAGATTTTAGACTTTGTTAATTTGACTTACAAAGTTTAAATATAACTTTGTTTTAACATTTGTCAACAATTTTTATGAACTAATCACAAAAAAAAGCCTGTAGTGAAAGTTACAGGCTTTTTTTAGTAGTGTCGAACTGCGCTTACTATTCTTTAATTTTCCAGTCCAGTGCGCCTACTGGACATTCTTTTATGCAGGCTCCGCATTCTTTGCAGGAAAGCGGCAGGACTTTGCCAAACGCGGTTTCTACTTTTGTGCTGAAACCACGTTGCTTTAGGCTCAGTAGATTCTCGTTTACCACTTCTTTGCAGATTTTTACGCAGATGCCGCACTTGATGCATTTCATGCGGTCCTGGATGATTTGCGGATGACGATTGTCATAACCGTTTTTGAGTCTTTCACCCTTGATGGCATCTGGAGCGGCAAGATATTCTTCTGAGAATTCTTTTAGTTTACACTCGCCTTTGGCGGTACAACTGCACTCTATACAACGTTTACCTTCTTCGATAATTTCACATTCTGGAATTGTTGGGGCAACTTCTTTGAAAGTTGTTTTGCGTTCTTCCAACGGAATAAAATTCATAGGGGCACGGTCTTTTTCTGAAACATCTTCTTTCAGATAAACCAGATCATCTTTTTCCAAGCTGCGCCAGTGTCCGCGTGAGACATTAAAGGTAAACTCAGGACAAGGCTCAATAATTCCGTGTGAAAATAATTTAATAATTTTTTGTGCAATTTTATGTCCCCCGGCAACGCCTTCGACAACTGTCGCGGCTCCAGTAACACAATCTCCCGCGGCAAAGACATTTTCTTCGAGGTGATAAGTGTCTTCATTGACATCGATTCCACCCCAGCGGTTTGTACGGACTCCGCCTGGAGCATCGGTTTTTTGACCGATTGCGGCAATTACGACATCAGCTTCGCTATCGTATTCGCTGCCTTCAAGCGGAACTGGACGGCGCCGACCCGAAGCATCAGCTTCACCAAGTTCCATTCTTTGACAAGTCAGAATCAGTTTGCCGTTTTCTTTGCGCAGTTTAACCGGCGCGGTCAGGAAATTAAATTTAACACCTTCTTCTTTAGTTTCTTCTATTTCTATTTCTTCCGCGGGCATTTCATTTTCTGTACGGCGGTAAAAACAACTTACGTCATCACTGCCGAGTCTGACAGAAGTCCGCAGGCAGTCCATCGCGGTATTGCCGCCGCCGACAACGATAACTTTTCCGGGATTATCCCCGCTCCAATCATCTAGAGCAATTTTTTGTAGAAAATCAATGCCTTGAACCGCGAGTTCTTCACCTTCACAGCGCATGGAACTTGGCTGCCAGCATCCGATAGTTACAGCAATCGCGTCAAAATCCTTTTTGAGTTCTTCCATTGAAAGATTTGCACCGAGTTTGCGATTACACTCGAATTTTATGCCGCCCATTTTTGGAAAATGCGCCAATTCTCTATCAAGAATAGCTTTTGGCAGGCGGTATTCAGGAATGCCGTAGCGGAGCATGCCGCCCGGCTTGGGCATCTGTTCATAAATTACCGATTCAATACCGTTGAGGCGTAGGAAATACGCTGTAGAAATACCCGCTGGTCCAGCTCCGACAATTCCGACCTTTTTGCCGTTCAATGGAGGCAGGTCTTCCATGTATTCATCGTAATACATATCAGCCGCGAGCCGCTTGAAGTCATTGATCGCAACAGCTTTTGAACTAAGGTTTTTGCGACAGTCTTTTTCGCAGAAGCGCGGACAAACACGACCAATACTCATTGGCAGAGTGATGCGCCCTTTTATAATCTTGAGTGATTCCAGAAAATCACCTTCGCGCCCGGCACGAACATATTCTTCAACCGGCGCGTGAGCCGGACAAGCCATAGTGCAGGGAGCTTCGCAGTCTCCGGCATGTTCAGAAAGCAATAATTCCAATGCGGTTTTCCGCATGTCTTTGACTTCGTCGCTGGACGCGTCAATTTCTTGTCCGGGAGCGGGATACGCTGAACAAGACGGCAGAAATCGCCCGGTTTTTGCATCTTTGACCACGCAGACAAAACATGAAGTTGTTCTGGACACTTTTTCGTTATGACACAAAGTCGGGATATGTATGCCGTTTTCGGCGGCTATATTAACAATTGTTTTGTTTGGCTCAGCACTGATTTCTTTGCCGTCCAGGATGAATTTTATATTACTCACTGTAAAAGCCCTCGCCTTTTTTCACCCGGAAGATAGTATCCTTAGGGCACACCTCAATGCAAGTGTTGCAACGGGTGCATTTATTATTGTCAATTACAAAATCGTCGCTGACCGCGTCAACCGGACAATTTTTAATACAAAGTTTACATTCAATACATTTATCTTTATTAAGTTCAATATCGACCAGTTTGTCACAAGAGAGAGCTTCACATTGTTTGTTATTGACATGATTTTCATATTCATGACGATAATAACGCAAAGTAGCGAGCACCGGGTTAGGAGCGGTCTGACCAAGCCCGCAAAGTGAACCCTTTATAACTTTTGGTCCCATTTCAGCTAGAAAATCCAAATCTTCAACTAGGCCTTCGCCGGCAGTTATGCGTTCGAGCGTCTCAAACATGCGTTTAGTTCCTACCCGGCAGAAAGTACACTTGCCGCAGGATTCACGATGTGTGAAATCCAGAAAATAGCGTGCAGTCTCGACCATGCAGCGGTTTTTACCGATGATAATCATTCCGCCTGAGCCCATGATTGCGCCCAGAGCTTTGAGTGAATCATAATCCACTAGAGAATCAAATAATTCAACCGGAATACAACCGCCGGAAGGTCCGCCGGTCTGTACAGCTTTGGTCTTTTCGGGATCAGCACCGCCAATATCAAAAACGATTTCGCGCAGGCTTATGCCCATTGGTACTTCCACCAGTCCGGGATTATCCAAGTCGCCCGCCAAGGCAAAGAGTTTAGTTCCTTTGCTGCCTTCAGAGCCAACACTTGCGTAACTTTCCGCGCCTTCCGCGATCAAGTAGGGAATATTTCCAAAAGTTTCAACATTATTAATCATTGTCGGATAGCCTTTCCAGCCGCTATCGGTAGGGAATGGAGGACGGAAACGAGGCGTGCCGCGCTGACCTTCGAGTGAATGGATCAAGGCGGTTTCTTCTCCGCAGACAAATGCGCCCGCGCCTTCTTTGACGAAGATGTCAATATCGCGACCATCAATAATATTTAATTTGTGTTCTTTGATTTGCTCAATCGCGATATTTAAATGCTTGATTGCCAAAGGATATTCCGCACGGCAGTAAATGAATATGCGTGTGCTGCCGGTTGCGTAAGCCGCGATCAGCATTCCTTCAAGGACTTGATGTGGAACGCTTTCCATGAGTGAGCGATCCATGAACGCGCCCGGATCGCCCTCATCGGCGTTGCATATTAAAATCTTTTGTTCAGCCTTTTTAGCGGCAAGAAATCCCCATTTCATTCCAGTCGGGAAACCACCTCCGCCGCGTCCGCGCAAACCGGATTTTTTAACTTCATCAATGAGTTCTTCTTTGTTCATAGCCAAAGCTTTCTTTAATCCGACATAGCCACCGTTTTCGACGTATTCCTCGTATGAAGTCGGGTCGATTACTCCAGCTAAGCGGGTTACTTTCAATAATTCTTTTGCTTTGCGCTTTGGATTGATCTCGAAACGTCCGTCTTCGCCAAGTTCGAGTATATTGGCAATACTTTTTTCGTTTGCCGCGACATGCGAATAAATTATTGATTCACCATCGCTGGTTTCAATTTCAACAACTGGTTCGCAGTAGCAATGCCCGAAACAACCAACTTCATCAATAAGGATATCAGCACTATGTTCTTTGAGGATATTCAAGACGTCTTCAGCTCCGGCGGCGATACCACAGGACGCCATGCCTACTTTAATTTTTTTGATTTTATTATTTATCGTCATTTTTTCTTGTACTCCTTCAAAATCTTCATCGTTGCTTTGCGGTCAAGATTTCCAAAAACTTTGCCGTTGACACTAAGTACCGGGGCTAAACTACAGCAACCGAGACAAGCAACTGTTTCTATAGAAAAAATCCCTTCTTTATCGGTTTCGCCATCCGCGATGCCGAGTTCGGTGCTGATCCAGTCCAAAATTAGCGTACTTCCTTTAATATGACAAGCGGTGCCGTCACACACGCAAAGTTGAAATTTACCCGGCTTAGTCCGCTTGAATTGAGCATAAAAAGAAAGAACACCTTCAGTTTCCACCACTGGGGTATTGAAATATTCAGCTACGGCAAGGATGCTGTCGTCAGAAATATAGCCTTCCTGCCCCTGTACCGCTTGTAATCCTCGAATCAAATTACTTGATTCTGGTGTTATTTTTTTTAAATAATCATAGTTTTGTACCATCAAAACAACCTCCGAATATAGGTATCTATTAAAATAATTAGTAAGATTGGAAAGTATATAATATACAGCTAAAAATTGATTTGGCAAAAAAAGCACCATATTTATATACCGTTTTCTTAAGAATCTCTATGTTTACTTGAAAAAGTCCTTAAATCTTAATATATTGAGAGATAGAAAAAACGGAATTTAAAAAAATGAAAGTTTTATTATTTGTTTGCATATTAATATTAATTCAATCAGTATCACTGGCAAAATTAATTATTGCTGATACTATTGGTCAGGAAAAAATTGCACGTAATCTTGCCTTTAATTTGACGCCAGCGCGTAGTGTTGAAATAAAACCAGCGAAGGTCGCTGATGCTTTGCGGGATTTGCGACAGGGTAAGATAAACTTGATGCTCTGTAGCTATAGGCTTGACAGCAAGCAAAGGAGGCAGTTAAAAGTCAACTGCTATAGATATGCTCTTGACCCGCTTCTTTTTGTGGTTAATTCAGCAACTAAAATAAATAATTTGCCTAAAAGTAAATTGCAAAAAGTGCTTGCCGGAGAAATTATTACGTGGAAACCTTTGGGGGGAGAAGCTTATAGTATTAATCTTGCAATCGCTAAAGACGATCAGCCTGGAATTAAAACTCTGCATGCAAAGTTTATGAAAAAATCAGCGATTAAGGCAAAGTATCTTGAGGTGACAAACGCTAAAGGCATAGCTGTTCTCGCTTCAGTAAAACCAGGGTTCTTAGGTGTTTGCGGCTTTACTAATTTGCCTTTAGCCGCAAAAGCTTTGTCTGTGAACGGAGTCGCTCCGAGCATGGCAAACATTCGTGCTGGAAATTACAAGCCGGTAAGCGAATACTGGGTGTGGGTATCGGATAGAAAAGAACACAAAAAGACTCTTGAGTATAAAGCGACTCTTGAGTTTGTCCAACTGCTTCGCGACAGAAAAATAATTAAATTTATAGAAAGCTGCGGATTTTTATCCAACGCAAAATAAAAAAAGGAAAGTATTATGCGAAATGTTAGAGACTTAGCTTTTGACAAAATTACAGTGGCTCCATCGATTTTAGCCGCGGATTTTGGCAGTCTTAACGCGGAAATAAAACGCGTTACTGATGCCGGGGCAGACTTGCTGCATCTAGATATTATGGATGGGCATTTTGTGCCGAATTTAACCATGGGACCGCCTCTGCTAAAATCAATTCGGCAAGCCAGTGATTTAATTTTTGACACTCACTTAATGATTAGTGATCCACTAAAATTTTCTCCAATTTTCATTGAGGCAGGCGCGGATCACATAACATTCCATACTGAAGCTGAGAGCGATCCGGCGGAAGTAATAAAAGTAATCAAGAGCCACGGCGCAACGGCTGGACTTTCAGTTAAGCCGGGGACGCCGGTCGAGGATGTCTATCCTTATCTTGATGATATAGAGATGGTTTTGATAATGACCGTCGAGCCGGGCTTTGGCGGACAAAGTTTCATGGCGGATATGATGTCCAAGATTACTGCGTTACGTGAAGAAATTCGTCGTCGCAAACTACAAGTGCATATTGAAGTAGATGGTGGAGTTGCCGCTTCAACCATTGAAAGCGTTGCCAGAGCCGGAGGCAATATGGTGGTCGCCGGAACCAGTGTGTTTCGTCATCCTCAAAGTGCTAAACAAGGAGTCGCGGAACTCCACGCGGCATCAAAATATTTATAAGTAATACCGATTTGCAATCTAAAAGATAGTTATTACTAAAAGTCTATCTTTCTCATATTGCGCCTCTAGAGACAGAGGCGGCTACATCTTTCTTGATTTTTAAATGTAGATGGTATGTCAAAAATCAAGCGTGTAAAATATTCTTTTCTAAATATTT
>JAHOYW010000293.1 GCA_019038735.1 Victivallales bacterium
ACATAAGGTGAGTCTTTCCTAATCTATCTGCTTCTGCTTCAGAGTCAAGTTCTGAATAATCTATATTTATTTCAGGTTTTTTAGAACAAGTCTGTTTCGCCTTGAAAAGCACTGGCATCTCACGACGTATATATTGAGCCAAGCTTACAATAGTTGGACCATAGCCATTTCGTGAAATGTAATGTTCAAGTTTTCTGGCAACTTCCGCCGCGCTGCTATAACGTTTCTCCGGATCGGTAGCCAGCATTTGCTGCAGGATAGCAAGTAGTTCCTTATTTAAACTCTTTGGCAAAAGCCCCCAGTCAATATAATTATTCTTTGCCTGCAATACAATTTCATGTGGAGTTACATCCAAATGACGGCAGTTTTTGCCTCCGCTCAGCATGTAAAATAAAACTACTCCCAAGGAATAAATATCTGAGTGAAAATCCAATGGTTTTTTGCAGACCTGTTCAGGAGACATGAAAGGAAGTTTTCCTGAAACTGATCTATTCTCTTTTACCGTGGCAGCCCGAGCCACTCCAAAGTCCGTAAGTTTCACAACCCCTTCGGTATTGATTAAAATATTGTGTGCGCAAACATCACAATGGATAATATTCAAAGGGGTTCCATTTTGCGCATAACGGCTGTGAGCATACGCTAAAGCCCGCGCGACATTAGATGCGATAAAGGCCGCCAGTTTTGTTGGTAGTTTTGTTCTGGATATGCGGTGAAATTCCATAAAATCATATATGTTGATTCCGTCAACATACTCAAGAACAAAATAATATTCATTCATATATTTATCCAATTGATAAATTTGAACAATATTTTCGTGAACCAGATTAGCAACCAGTTTTGCCTCATCAATAAAACGGTTAATGAATCTTTTATCTTTAGAATAACAGCTTAGAAGCATTTTTATCGCGACAAGTTTTTCAAAGCCGTTTGCCCCTTTCATTAAAGCTTTAAAAACTGTTCCCATGCCGCCTTCGGCGATGGTATCTAATATCTCGTATTCAATATGACCAATTATCTTTTTCATATTTTTCCCTAAAATAGCTATGACCTATAGGGTAAATATACTCCATCAAACAGGAAATATGCTTATATATATTATATTTTTTTGAATTTTTAGCAAAAATAAAAATTATCTTATTATCCGAAACGGCTCTGTAAACTGTATTATTAAGTTCTTTTGCATTTGGATTTTATGAAAAAAGGGTTAAATTATAGACTCATTACTTTCTAAATTATGAATAAGTTAAAATTTTATAATGTCCATATGATTAAACTATTAAAATATAAATACAGTTTTTTGCCAGTCATTCTTTTGTTTGTCTCATTTTGTGCGATGGGCAAAGATATGCAAAGTACTGAGAAGTTTCAGGCAGGTTTGAAAAAATTCAAAGCTAAGGACTATGTCGGTGCCGCGGACAAGTTTCTGGCTGCTGAATTTTTATCCAAAAGTATAAGCATGAAAGCCGCCGCCGCGAAAGAAGCTATGAAGTCCTATCGGAAAGCCAATTTACTTTATAAAGAATTCACTATTATTGAGAGACTTTTAAATTCATATCCGGCGGAAGTCGATTTCGGCAAGATGGTTGAACGTGAATACGCGATTGCCGAGAAATATTATAATGGACATCGTGATCCTGAATTCTGGTCATTACGCTGGATACCTTGGCTGGTAGGACTGGACAGGAGCGAGGAAATGCTCGCGAAAGCATTAAAACACGCACCTTTTGCCAAAACCGCGCCGCAAGCAAAGTTGCGTCTTGCAATCCTGTTGGTAGAAGGTGGGAAAGTGGGTGATGGTCTCAAACAATTGCGCGAATTGATTAAAAATTATCCTCAGTCAAAATATTGCAAATACGCTTATCTTGAACTTGGAAATGCCTTATTTCAATTATCATTAACAGGTGATGGTGATGGGAAATTTAATAATGAAGCACTAAGCGTTTTTAAAACATTCGTTAAAAAATATCCTAAAGCGAAAGAAATCGACTGGATAAAAAAATGCCTGCTGCGTTCAAAAGATATTCAGGCAAAACGCTTGCTGGGGATTGCGGAGTTTTATAAAAGAATTGGACGCACGGCTCCGGCTGAACGTTATTTGAACGATATTCTAGTCGAGTATCCTGATTCAGAATCAGCCGATAAGTCTGAAGAAATGCTTGCTAAAATAGATAAAACATATATTCCCGAAGGATTCCGACCGGAATTAAAGAGTCGTTATCAAAAATATGATGAAATTCCGATTCCGAGTCAGACTTCCAGAATTATCATGGTGCCTGAAAACAGTAATGGCAAATATCTTTTCCCAATTCGGGATTTGGGAATAAAAAAACGAGACAGCGAAAATGGAAATGAAGATGAATAAAATAAAAAGAAAATATTTAATACTCCTTGCGGGAACAAGCTTAGTGTTGATGCTTAACGGCTGCGGTTATCGTTTCGGACATTTTATGCACCCGCAGGTAAAATCTATTGCAATTGCGCCAGTGAAAAATGAGACTCTAGCCTATAACGTGCCTGCCATACTGAGAAACCGGCTGGTCGAAGCTTTTATGCGTGACGGAGCACTTAAGGTTAAGTCATTGCGTGAAGCTGATTGTATCCTATACGCACGGGTTACTAAGCTCGCTTATCGCGAAACAACTCCAGCGAGTTTTGATAATGAAATTACTTATCGTCCAATAGAATGGCGTATTTGGATGACGGTTGAATTTACCGTAATTATCCCGGGTAATAAAAAGCCGCTGATTAAGAAACAGAAAATTCTGGCTGATGCGCTTTTTCAAGTGCAAGCTGACTATTTTGTCAACCGTCATCGCGGCATAGAGCAATGTTCATGGCATCTAGCGCGGAAGTTGACACAGCAAGTTACCGAAGCGTGGTAATTCAGCGTCAGGCTTGACCTAATCGCCGAACCGCATCAAGATTTTCCCAATATTGTGCCAAGGCTTTGGATCCTTTTTGTGTAAGTTGATAGCTTGTATTCGGCATTTTTCCCTTGAAGGATTTACTTATTTTTAGATAGCTGGCGGATTCAAGTTTTTCCATATGTCTGGACAGATTTCCTCTTGTCAAAGCAAGGGTGGTTAACAGGAAATTAAAATCCGCTTGTTCAACCCCGCTTAGAATCATCATGATTTTCAATCTTGCCGGCTCATGTATTATTTTGTCAAACTTCATCAGCCGTATCTCCTACGAAACGTGTGATACCTTTTAGCCTTTTCAGAGCGTATCGGCTGTAAATATGACCAATCATATAAGCTAGAAAACTGTAAACGACAGGGAGAAGCATATTCAATGGAATGGCAAAAAAACCTGTGAAAAAAATCGGTACGCCCGCAAGAATCAATATCGTATGAATAGTATAAAGTATCGGAAAGATTAAAATTACAGGACCGAGCCGTGGCCGCATTATGAAATATTGATAGACACCAAACGGAACGACAAACAATGCCGTGAAAGGCAGAAAATATTTAACTGGAATTATACCTAACATACCCAGTTCCATGCTGCCTATAAGGAGAACTCCGTATACAATTGCAAGAATAATATCGAGGTGCTTCATTTTCTTTGATAATTTTGGCAGTGGTATTGATACGATTCCTTCTTTGCCGTATACCCGGCGATCTATTATTTGGTCTAACAGCCCTTTGTTTTTACCGCCAAACTTTGTAAGGAAAGAAATATAAAATTTAACCATGACTACTAACGCGACGATTAAAACGGCAATACCAACACACACCAGTACCATATTCTCTTTCTTGAAACCTACTATTGCTAAAGCATACGGAAGACTGATAACAACTGCGAAGAACATGCTGGCAAGAGCTATTATTACCATAAACACAAGAATAGTCAAGGTTCGGTTTTGCGCATACTTGCGAGTCAATTTTGGAATTTCTTTGAGTTTTTCCGTATTCTGAGATGCTTGATTTTGTTTTGCATTCATAATATTGTTCCTTTTTTGAATTTCTTGCTTCTTTTATACAGTATACCGCAAATAAGTTTGCGTTGCAAACTAAAAGCGAGAAAAAATTCTCTTTTTTTACTATTCTCTCATGATTTTCACCTTTTGAGCTGAATTAATCTTTGCACATTGCAAAATAATTCAAAATGGATTAAGTGTTAGTTCATTCGATGTTCAAATTTAAGGCTAATCATTTATGCATGTGTATATTTTTGGAATAAGATATTTCAATATTGATGCAGTTGGAATAGCAAAAATCATCCCGGTTATACCAGCGAATATTCCACCCAGTAATACTACGATAATTGTTTCCAAAGTAGTCAATCCTAATGATTCTCCGATAACTGCCGGATAGAGAAACAATTGTTCGATAATTCCGTTCCAGGTGGCGTAAGTGCAAAGAATTAAAAGTAACTGCATCATAGTAACGTCATTGCCAACAGCAAGCGTTACCAGCACAGTTAATATAGCGCTGGCAATAGGTCCGATATAAGGCAGAAGTATTCCGCAAGCGGCAATCAGCCCCAACACTAAAGCGTATGGAACGCCAAGTAAATAAAACACGGTCGTATAAACGACAAAGTCAAAGGACATTAAAGTCAAATAACCTTTAAGCCATATTTTGAGTCTATTGATTACCTGTGTAATAATTTCCTGGGCTTGAGATATTGTATTTTCTGTAGCTCCTGGAAGCCATTTATTATTAAAAACAGTTCTTACAATGTATTCGCTTTGCAGTTTTTTCTGATTGTTGCTGTCTTGAATAAATTCTGCCATTTTTGATAAAAACAGAGAGAAAAAGAAAATCGCCAGCAAGGTATTCAATAGCAAACTGACAAAAGATGACAACATTCCTGAAGCAAAAGAAAATACCCCGCCGGATTTTTTCAATGCTGTGGTGAATAATTCCTTTTGTGTTTTTGGATCATTCAACATCTTGGAAATTTGCTCAACACACCAGTTTATTAGAGGCATGTTTTGTAGCTTTGGTTTAAGTTTTTCCAGATTCCCTACTACTTTTCTAAAATAAGATGATTCGGCTGGTTTTTCGCTAATTTTGTCTTTCGTTTCTTTAAGCTCTTCATTATTTTTAGCTTCTATTTTTCCCTCAGTTGTGCCATTTTTTTTATCTGGATTAATAAGCTGCTCTGTAGAGATATTTGTTTTCAACCAAGACTTAACCGAGGAACCAACCCCTGCCAGGTAATTGGCGGATACACTGAAAAATATAGTTACCACAAAAATCATTATAAGAATAAAAGAACTAACGGTCAGAGTAGATGCCTTAGCTATTAAGGTCTGACGTTTACGGCGGACAATTTCTTCATTGGTGTAATCAGGCTGTACTTTGTTGCGGTTTATTGATTTAGATATAGCTTTGAATGGCTTGCCCAAACAAGCAAAAAATCTGAAAAATGCTGAGAATATTCCCTTATTTTCCAGCTTGCGTTCATAAAATTTCTCCAAAGGTAGAAATATATAAGCGAGGATCAAACCAAATAATACAGATTTGAGCAAAGTTGCCGTCAGAATAAATACTCCGATAACAATCAAAGCAACAATAATTCCGGCACTTGACTTTAAGAGTCGGTTTTTGGCTTTATAATTTTGTTCAATATCTATTTCAATTTCTTCTAAGGTTTTTTTAGGGATATTTAGGCTGGCAGCGACATTGGCGACAATTTTTTTCTGCTTATTGCTGTAGTCCTCATCTGCCAGTCCCAGTGAAATCAGTGATTTTAAAAGATTAGTTTTCTGTTCTTCACTAAAATTGCCGAGTATGCTGCATGCTGTCTTTACATCAATTTTCTGTGGACTTTTTAATTCAGCCACCAATTGGGATATTTGATGTTGTGTGTAGTTACGTTCTAATATCTTTTCAAAATATTCAATTTCCCGCTCTTCGGCTGGACCATCAGCCCAGAGTATAGCTTTGAGGAGTGAAATTATCGCGTTACTGCTTTCGTCGCCTGCCTGATGAGTATGAAGCAAATTAACAATAGAAGAAAAGGCTTTCCCTGCGGGCTTGTCAAAAATAGATTTAAACCAACCTTGTTTCTTCTGCAAATATTGTTTCATTTTTCACCTGTTAGTGATTAATTAACTGTAACTTTGCGATTGCCGGGAAGGACTTTTCCGCAAACAGCGGCATCGAAGCCTGCGTCAGCACAAATTTTTATCGCCGCGTCAGCTTGTTCAGCGGGAACAAACCACACCATCCCGATTCCCATATTAAAAACCCGATATGCTTCAACCGGATCGATTGCGCCTTTTTCAACGATTAATTTAAAGATTGGGAGAACCGGCAAAGCATTTTTATCAAAGACTACATCAAGATCTTCCGGTAGAATACGCGGAACGTTGTCATAAAGTCCGCCGCCGGTAATGTGTGCCATTCCGTCAAGGTCAATCTCTTCAGAATCAAGAGCTTCTTTGATTGCCGGCCAGTAACAAGTATGCGGCTTTAACAAAGCTTCGCCGACACTTTCGCCACCGAGTTCTTCGGGGGTACTGTGAACATCATAGCCGCATTGGTCAAAAAGGACTTTGCGTGCCAGACTGAAACCGTTTGTATGCAATCCGCTTGAAGCCAGACCTATTGCCGCGTAACCGGCTTTTATCTTCTCGCCGGTAATCAATTTATCTTTATCAACCATGCCGGAAATAACGCCGACCAGGTCAAAATCATTTCCATACATACCGGGCATTTCTGCGGTTTCTCCACCAAGAACAGCGCAGTTTGCCGCTTTGCAGGCGTCCGCGATGCCTTCGAGAACTTGCTCGTAGAGAGGGCTGCGGAGTTTACCGATACCAATATAATCCATGAAAAATACAGGTTCCGCGCCTTGCACCGCGATGTCATCAATACAGTGATTAACGATATCGTGTCCGACTGTATCGTATTTTTCCATCATCATGGCGACCATTAATTTGGTGCCGACACCGTCAATACTGGAAACCAGAATCGGATTTTTGTATTTTTTCAGGTCAATTTGAAACATTCCGCCAAAGCCGCCGATAGGGGCAAGCATTTCCGGACGACGAGTGCTGGAAATTTTCTCTTTCACGCTTTTTAATAAATTTTGCGCGAGATCAATATCCACACCGGCTTCTTTATAAAGATCGCTTTTTACTTCTGTGCTCACTATGAAAATCCTTTTTATGAAAATATTTAAAATTATCTTTTGAATAAACTACTATACAAAAACTATTTTACAAGCCTAGCCCACGCCAAGCTACTATATATTATTATACATTTTCAAGTAGTCCCCGCCGTGAGCTAAAGAATAGCTATTTGTTCTTTTTAAATAAAGAAATAATCATTATTCCGATACTGGGCCAAAATGTAAACATCGCCATGATTCCAAATCCGACTGGATTTGGATTCGGGTCTTTTGTAATACCCAATGATGCTAGAGTAATGATGATTAGCAAAGGGGCACTTCCCAATACAAATAAAACCAATCCCACCCAAAAGAGTTTGGGTAGTTTTCTTTTTATTTTTTTCTTATTTGAAAAATTAAGATGTTGAGTGATATCCTTCCCCTCGTCAAAAAGTTTATCCAAATCTTCAGCTTTCATAAATCATCCTCTATTCGTGATCGACTATCTTTAACAATATATTATCATTTGTTAAGTTAGCAAATTTTTATCTTAAATATGCAGTTATGTGCTTTAATAATTCGTAATTCGTAATTCGTAATTCGTAATTCGTATAATTGCTGGTATATTTTAATTATATAGGACTTTGTTATTTTGAAATTGTAAGTATGAAAATTAAGAATTGATGCGAAGCATCTTTGGAGTGCGCAAGTCCTCTTGCGCTTTTAAATTTATGAGTGTTAATTAAGGTCTTGAAATTTAAAAGCGGCGCGGAGGCACCGCAGTCCAAAGAGCCTGACGGCTCAGGAAAAAAGTCCCGGCAAAGCCGGTTGAGTTCAATGAAAAGTGAAAATTTACAACCAATCAAAGAGTTGATGACAATGAAGTTTCGATTATTTTTGACAATAACAGCGAGTTTATCGCTTATTATTATTTTAAGCGCTTGCAGCACTACTGATTATTACAAAGACCGGGCAGTACAGCGGGCACGAGTGTTTTTGCTACAGGAAGACAGAATTCTCAACCTGGAGCAACGCGAATATGTGAAATTTAATAAGCCGGTTATTATGGCGACACCGATTTTTCATAAGCTAGGCACAGATTCGGCAACCAGCGGCACGCTATCGCATGTCTGTATCGCATGGGTTCTTCCAGGCAGAAAAGATGCGCATATAGTATTTGGCGTAAGCGATAATCGCTTACGCAATTGGACTCCGAACCGTGTGCTTGTGAAAAGATATGACAAACCGGCTCGTCACTATCACATGGCTAAAAGAAGAGCTATTTTATTCGGCGTAAATAATTTTCTCTATCTGACGACACAGCAGCTTAATAGAATTAGATTTGAAGTTCCTGAAACAATTATAACAGATTATGAATTGAGTGCCGAAAAACTAAAAGGCAGAAGTTTCTCAAGAAAACAACTTAAATCACTAGTGCAGATCACTTTTGTCTGGGCATCAGGCAGCCCGGATAATAAAATATTTATTTGCGGGTTTGGCGCAAAAGACATGAAGGGGTGGAGACCAGTATTTGGTGGTGAAACATCTGTGAGTAAATTAAGGAAGCATTTTTTGGGAACACTTTCTTTTGGTCAATTTGCTCCGAAACCAGAAGAAGACAAGAAAGTTTCTAAAGCAAAGATTATTAATAAAGTCAAAGAAATCCCACTGGTGAAAGAAACATCTAAAGTTAAAGTAGCACCTAAAGTTAAAGCAACATCTAAAGTTAAAACAGAAGATAAGGTCAAAGAAATCCCAATGGTGAAAGCAGCACCTAAAGTTAAAACAGCACCTAAAGTTAAAACAGCACCTAAAGTCAAAGTAGTACCTAAGGTAAAAGAAACAGTAAAAGTTAAAGTAGCATCCAAGGTGGAAGAAGTTAAAAAATAAGTTTTCAGAGGTTTATTTTATGCGTAGTATGACAGGTTTTGGTAAAGCTAACGCGTCTAACGCGGAGATTGGCATTGCTTTCAGTGTTGAAATATCAAGCGTCAACCGTAAGCAGTTGGATATTCGCGCGAGTCTGCCGCATGAAATTTCTTCACTGGAATTACTCTTGCGACAGTTAGTTAAGCAGAAAATTACTCGCGGTACGGTTTCGGCACGAGTGACGATGACTTTGGATGAAAAAAATAAGCTTAGTACGGTAAAAATCAATCATTCACTGCTTGAAAATCTAGCAAAAGAATGTTGCGAACAACAAAAGAAGTTCGGCAAGCAGCTAGCATGGTCAGTTGCTGAATTAATGAATTTGCCGGGAGTTCTGGAAACCGTTCCGCCGGATATGAACAAACTTGAGATCAAGGCAATTTTTACTCAGGCAGTGGAAGAAGCGCTAAATAATCTTGTTGCAATGCGCGAAGCTGAAGGGCAGGCATTATCTAAAGACTTGAAAGAACGTTGTGAGAAATTGATTGCCTTGACCGATGTGCTTGAACCATTGATTGAAAAAGTACCAGATGCGCTCAAACAAAGATTATTTGAACGTTTGGAAAAAGAAGAATTTTCAGTTGATATTAATGATGAGCGCATGTTGAAAGAATTAATTTTTTATGTTGACCGTTCGGATGTCAGCGAGGAACTTACCCGCTTGCGCAGTCATTTTTTACAGCTTGAACAGTTTTTGAATAAAGATAAAGATATTGGACGCAGTATGGATTTCCTGTTGCAGGAAATATTTCGCGAGATTACGACTTTCGGCAACAAAGCCGCTGGTTGTGAAGTAACTCCGATAATCGTTGAATTTAAAACTCAACTTGAAAAAATTAGAGAACAAATTCAGAATATTGAATAACAACGAGGTGTAAATATGCAAAAAAATACATGCGTTCTGGAAAATGCTAATCTGGATAGTGATTATCTTAATAACTTAGTCACCAGGATTTGCGATACATATCAAGATACGAAAGGAATCAACCATATTGAAGGACATAACCTGCCACGTCAACAAGAGATACTTGATGTGCTCGAAAAACTTATGGAAGTTGTCTTTCCGGGATTTAGCGGTATGGGCAGTTACAGCATTAAGACAATCGCCTATAATATCGGTGATATTCTGACAGATATATATTGTGAATTAGTAGGTCAGGTCGTCCGCAGTTTTCAGTACCGTTGTGCAAATGAAAATTGCGAAGATTGCCAAATTGGAAAACTCTCGGAAGACGCGGTGAGAGCTCTGCTTGATGCGATTCCGGGAATTCGTGAAACGATGAAACTTGACATAGCGGCAGCTTACGCCGGAGATCCGGCGGCTATGTCAATAGATGAAATCGTGGTCAGTTATCCGGGCATTAAAGCGATTACTATTCAACGTTTCGCGCACGTCCTTTACAAACAGGAAGTACCGTTAATCCCGAGAATGATGACGGAACACGCTCATACGATTACCGGTATTGATATTCACCCCGGAGCTCAACTTGGGAAAGGTGTTTTTATCGATCATGGTACTGGTGTTGTCATTGGTGAGACCGCGGTTATCGGTAATAATGTAAAAATATATCAAGGTGTAACCTTGGGAGCTATGCGCTTTATTCGCGACAGCAAACGTCATCCAACACTTGAAGACGATGTTACGGTTTACTCCGGAGCTTCGGTTTTAGGTGATATTGTTATTGGGGCAGGCGCGGTTATTGGCGGTAATGCCTGGGTTATTTCAGACGTTGCGCCAAACAGTCAAATCACACCTCTACCGCCTGAACA